>JAEXTI010000421.1 GCA_023406965.1 Chloroflexota bacterium | reverse complement strand
CTTTGGGGGTGGGGAGCAACGCACCCCACACACATCTCAAATTTGGGATTTTTCTTCGGCCTCTGAGTAGTTACCTTGAATCTATCTACGACAGAGATAAGCTCGGTTCCTGCTTCAACGAGCGCTGCCGGATAATCCGGACTTCTGCCCTCTCCACAAGCTTTGGCAAACCAGGTTCGCCCCTTCCCGCGGACCTCGCGGTAGGTCTTTCATAATAGATTACTCATCCTGACTGCTATGTCATGGTTTTCGTAATTCGTCATTTTTCCGGAAAAATGACGAATTACGAAAATAATTTCGGTATACCGGATAAGCAAGGGGCGTGCTCTTTGTTACCCGCCAAACCCACCATTCGCAGGATAATGTCTACCCGCGATAAGTTCTCTTGCCAGGAAGTGGGCACTTCCCTCAGAGGCTGTCTGAGAATTCTAGGTTTACTTCATAGAATTGAAAGGGAGTGTCGTTGCGAGGAGCCTGAGGCTTTGGGAAGGCGACGAAGCAACCCCCAAACAGTATTTTTAGACCCAAATTGGAGGCTGCTTCGCCCTGGCCCGGCCAGGGTCGTCGCACACATGCCCTGGCGGGCAGTGCCAGGGAAACTTACTCGCAGCGACATGAATTTAAATTCTAAGACAGCTTCTCAAGGTTTCTGTTGGCTATGCCCCAAAAATGGAAAATGGACGATTCCCCTATTGACAACTAATAACTAACGCTGTAAGATTATAGATAATCTTACAGCGTTAGTTATTCTCAAGGAGCATCATGTCCCCAAGACCACGAAACGAAGCACGTCGTCACGATTTACAGGGTGAAATCAAAGACACCGCCTGGAAACAGATTGCCGAATCCGGGGCTGCAACCCTGAGCCTGCGCGCGGTGGCTCGCGAGTTGAATATCGCCGCCCCATCTATTTACAACTATTACCCCAGCCGCGATGACCTGGTGACGGCGCTAATTGTAGATGCCTACAATTCGCTGGCCGACGCACTGGCAGCCTCGGTGGAAAACCATCCGACGGAGCAACTCCCGGAGCGGCTGTTTACCCTGGGTTGGGCTTACCGTCAGTGGGCAGTGACTTATTTACAGCGTTACCTGCTGATTTTTGGCACACCTATCCCCAATTATCACGCTCCCGATGACATCACCATGCCAGCCGCGGAGCGCGCGATGGTTCCGCTCATCGAGGTGATCCAGGCCATTTTTTCGGCGGGCAGGCTGCGGGTGGAACGTTTCGCACCGCTGACGCCCAGGCTGGAGTCAATGCTCAAGATGTGGCAGGCCACAGCGGGTGGCATCCATCCCGAAATTTTGTACCTGGCGCAGATTTTCTGGAGCCGCCTTCATGGGCTGGTGATGCTCGAAATCACGAACCAAATCCCGTCATACTTTGATGATCCGGCCGAGTTGTTCCGGCGCGAACTCAACACCATTCTTATTCAATATCTTTAGGAAAATAACATGAACCAAAAGACCCATCGCCTTTGGACGGGCGCACTGCTCATCGCAACGCCGGTCCTATTCATGGTGGCTTTTACGCTACTGCAAATCAATTTCGAATACCCCGACATCCTGCGCCAACCAGCGGCCACGATCATGGAAAAGTTCGTGGCTGGCGGCAGCGGGCTGATCGCCAATTGGCATCTTATGGTGTTTGCGGCGAGCCTGTTCATCCCGATTGCAGTCATGCTGCACCCCTACCTGGCGCGCGACGATACGCCGTATATGATCGTTGCCACCACCCTGGGCGTGACAGCTGGGATTGTGCAGATACTCGGGTTTGTGCGCTGGCCGTTCATGGTACCAGGGCTGGCGTCCACGTATGTCAACCCGGCCACCAGTGACGCGACGCGCATCGCCATCGAAGTAACATTCAACGCGTTCAACCAATACGCCGGACTGGGCGTGGGCGAGCATTTGGGCTATCTTTTCACCGCGTTGTGGACGATTTTAATCGCGCTGGCGATGCCAAAATCCAAAATTTTCACTACCTGGCAGGGTTGGCTTGGCGCGATTCTGGCTGTAGGCATCTTGCTTGGAACCCTCGAACCAGCGGGCATGCCTTTTTTCGGAGCGGTCAATGCGATTGCTTACAGCTTGTGGGCGCTCTGGCTGGTAGTTGTGGGTGTCTACCTGCTGGTCAAAGGCGGGGGCGTAAAATGAGAACACTGGCGGTTGGATTGACCGGCGCGAATTTGAATCGGGTACCTGGAATATCCGTCATTGGGTTGGGGATCTTGAACTCCATGACAGCCCAACCGAAGAAAGCTTTGAACACCACCCAATAATTCCGGATGATCTTCGTCGAGAGCCTCACCAGTGTAGGGTCGACGTGGTGGTTCTTTCCGCGCGGCTGCGGAGTGTTCTATACGGGAAGCCTGGGTGGCGGTCTGTATGACATGGAGTCAACCGAGATAAAACAGATTAAAGTTTTTATTCCACTGGTGCAGAATAACCAGTGAGATGGTGGGGCCGCCTTTCAGGGTGAAAAATCATTCCTGAAAGAGTAAGTTTTTTAGAAATCGAATGTGCTGTCTAGAATGAACATCGAGGCAGCCCGTTTCCGGTTGAAGCTGCGAGACTTTTCGTCCCAGTAGAATAGTCATTGCGAAAGGTAGTTTTTTTATTTGCGCGTGGTATAAATAAATGTGATGCAAGCCCTGTTGTCGACCAAACTAAATGCTCCACCCTCCCGCCAGAAGCTGGTGTTCCGCCCCGATCTGAAGTCGATTCTGGCAATAGCCGTCAAGTGTTCGCTTACCCTCGTATCGGCTCCGCCTGGGTATGGCAAGACCACGCTGGTAAGCAACTGGTTAAGCGATCTCGATTCTCCCTATACATGGCTTTCCTTGGATGAAGGGGATAACGACCCCATCCGATTCCTGGATTACTTGCTGACAGCGCTTCACAAAGTCGTTCCTTCCATCAGGCCGGAGTTGCTGGATCTACGTCAAGGGTCTCAGGCTTCATCCTTCGAAACACTTATGGCCCTCATCATCAACCAGGCCTACGGGGTGGATGATTTCTTCATCGTGCTAGATGACGTTCATGTTCTCCACGCCGCGCCGATCCTGGAAATGTTGGATTATCTGCTCGAACATCTGCCGCCTGGGATGCACATAATGCTGCTTTCGCGCTCCGACCCGCCGCTGGCATTGCCCCGATTGCGCGCTCGAGGTCAATTGCTAGAGATTCGGGCTGAACAACTCCGCTTTACTACACATGAAATCGCCCAGTTTTACGATGAGGTCATCAAACTGCCTTTAAGTGCAGCCGATATTTCGGCGATTGAGGCACGGACGGAAGGCTGGATTGCAGGTTTGCAGTTAGCCGGGCTGGCCATACAGGCTGAGAATGACCCTCACCGTTTCATCTCTGCTTTTAGCGGGAGCCATGCTTATATCATGGACTATCTGACGGAGGAAGTACTCCGCGGTCAGGTAGATTCCGTCCGCTTGTTTTTGTTGCAATCATCTATACTGGACCGGATGTGCGGGCCTTTGTGTGAGGCTGTAATTCAATCGGACATGATCGAACCCGGTGCCTGCCAGATGATTCTGGAAGTTATCGAGCGAAGTCATCTTTTCGTAAATCCCCTGGATACCGAGAGGCGCTGGTACCGTTATCACCATCTTTTTAAAGAGGTGCTAAACCGCCGCCTGGAGGTGTTATACCCAGACCAGATCCCCAGCTTACACCGTCGCGCATCGGAATGGTTTGAGGAGCATGGGTTCGTTCATGAAGCCATCCAGCATGCGATGAAGGCAGGAGACTCGGATCGACTCGCGTGCCTGGTGGAACAACATGGCTGCGACTTATTGATGGGTGGCGAACTTGTTACGCTGGCGGGTTGGCTGTCAGCGATCGATTCCTATACCCATACCCGTCCCTGGCTGGCTATGCAAAAAGCCTGGGTTTTAGCATTGAGCGAGCAAACCGACCGTGCGGATTTGGCAATCGAAGAAGGCGAACAACTCATCTCATCGCTGGAATTGACCGACGAGGTTAGAACATTAGGTGGAAGTTTTACGGCGGCTCGAGCGCTGTGGGCAAATATCCAGGGAAAAACAGATGTTGCTGCCAGGTTTGCCAGGCTCGCGATCGATTTGCTCAACGTTGACGGAGATTTTTCGTGTGCCTTGCGCAGTGTGGCGACATCACTTCTAGGCGATGCCAGCTGGGTTGAAGGAAAGCTGGAGGAAGCCCGTCGCGCTTACGAGGACGCAGTTCAGATTGGCCGGATTGCCGGTAACCCGCACATGACCATGCTGTCTTTGAATAGCCTGGCAGACGTTCATTTTGATCAGGGACAGTTCCACAAGGCGGCCAGGCTGTATTCGGACCTCTTGCAAATGGCCGAACAGGTGGATGGGCCGAATTCCTCATATGCTCAGGGCGCTCATTTTGGGTTGGGCAAGGTGCTCACTGTCTGGAACCGCCTGGACGAGGCCGCAGAATCGGTCGAGAAAAGCTATCAGTTATCTCTTCGGTGGGAAAATGTGAGTCTGCGGGCCGCTTGCCTGGCGTTGACTGCCCAGATCGACCTCTTCAAACATAGCCCTGAAAAGGCACAGCCAACAGCGGGTGCTGTCGAAGAATTGGTCTGGGCTCATCCACTGTCCCCTTATTGGTCGATGTGGACCAGGACAGCGCTGGCCAACTTCTGGGTGGAACAGGGCAGAGCCGAGAAAGCGCTTTTCTTCATCCGGGACATGGGGATCCTCCCTGAGAAAATCCGGCCTGAAACGCTAACACTTGCCGCCATTCCCCTGGATGATCCAATTCCCTATAGGCTCGTCCCTGCCTACAGAGTTCTGGCCCGGTTGTTCCTGATGCAGGGTAACCCGGATGCGGCTCTGACCATCAGCGAGCGTCTATTGCAAGAAGCTTCTGCCTGGGGGTGGGGGAAAGCAGCAATCGAGCTACTGGTTCTCAAAGCACTGGCATTTCAGGCTAAGAAGGATACCGCCGCTTCTCTGGCGGCATTGGAAGAAGCCATCGCGTTGGCCTGGCCGGAACAATCCAAACGAGTGTTTTTAGACGAGGGCGAGGCCATGGGAAAGCTGCTCTACCAAGCGAAAGCGCGCGGCATAGGCGGAGAGTTTATAGCGGAACTACTCCTTTTGATGAACCAGCATGATTATTCAACCGGGACTGCCCCTCGCACCGTTCAGGAAATTCCCGTGCCGATGGAGGTTGGTTCAGGCCAACGTCTCCTCGTTGAACCCCTGAGCGATCGGGAGTTGGAGGTGCTGCGCTGCATCGCGGAGGGCTGTTCCAATCAGGAAATCGCCAACCGCTTTGTGCTTTCACCGTTAACCATCAAACGGCACATCAGCAACATTTATGCAAAACTGGAAGCAAAGAACCGGACGCAGGCTGTCTCTCTGGCCCGAATGTTGAAGCTGCTCGAATAGATCATTGGTTGGTAGGATAGGAATTGTACAGGCACCGCCAGTAGCTATGCTGGCGGCGCATTTTTAATTCTTCCCCCTGTCTTGATTGCAACCCGGATTACAACCCAATCTGCAACCTTTGGCCCATGAAATCACCGGGCTGGGATGGTAAATTGATAAGCGTCAGGAGGAAGCATGTCCAATCAAACCTACGTAATCCATATCAAAGGTCACCTCACTCATGACTGGGCTGATTGGCTGGAAAACATGCACATGTGCCTCCTGGAGAACGGCGAGATGGTCCTTTGCGGCGTGCTGGCTGACCAGGCGGCATTGATGGGCATCCTGAATAAGTTGAACTGCTTGAACCTGACGATCGTTTCGTTCCAGAAAGCAGACCCGAACGATGTTTGGCAAGCAGATTGTTAGGAAACCGAAAATCATTCGGAAATATGAATGGAGAGATAGGAGAAAGTATGAAAGAGAAACAATTGCGGACGTATGATTTTGAAGGGATCGCTTGGGGCTTGTTCTTCGTCTGGTGGGGTATCACAGAGCTGTTCCCCGCCTTGCCCAATGGATCCGGCCCGCTGGGGATTGGTTTGATCCTGCTCGGAGTGAATGCCGCTCGGCATTTTGCCGACGAGGCTCCCAGTCGATTTTCAATCACTTTGGGCGTCCTGGCGGTCGTTTGGGGCGGGCTAGAGCTGGCAGGAGTCATCTTCAACCTGCCGATTGAACTCCCCGTCTTTGCCGTCCTGATGATCGTGCTGGGCGTGATGATCCTCGCCCCTGGGTTGTTCGGAGGCCGCAAGAAACTATTTGGAGGACTGTAATGAACGCGATGATGGAATCACTCATGAGCCTGCACCGCTGTGAAGACTGCGCAATCCGCTGCCATGCGGCCAAGAAGCCGAAGTCGATTTTCGCCCGAATTCACCGCTGGCACATGCGCTGGTGGCCGGGTTGGAAGATCTACCAGAGGAAGCTTCGTTCGCGTAAAGCCTGCGCCGATGCGCCCATTGTGATCGGCGACTGAAAATGCTCGATGGAAGGATGTGTCAGATGCAAGTTGTGCTGCCCGGAAATTCACGGTCGAGGATGATGGTTCCCCCTATCCCGCTTGGAAAATTCATCGGATGGGGTTTGGTGGGAGGCCTGGTCGCCACAACGATGATGGATATGGTTATGATCGGCATCTTTGTTGCAGCCGGAAAGCCGCCCTCCACCTGCTTTTCGATCGTCGGCGACACCGTGGCCTCCTTAATTGCCTACCAGAATCCGTCAGCCAATGTTGCGCTGGGTGTGGATGCCCACTATTTGATCGGCCCGCTACTGGGAGCATTGTTTGGGGTGATCCTGAGGTTCTTCCCTGCCCTGCAGGTCGACTCGTGGAAGAAGGCAATCCTTTACGCAGTTCTCTATGCCGAGGTTGCCAGCCAGCCGATGCTTTTGCTGACGCCGATTTTCTTGCAGATGACGGCATCTGAAACACTGGCGTGGTTTGGCGGAGCTTTTGGGATGCATCTGATCTGGGGTTGTGTGTTTGGGATGGTTTGGGGAATGGCAATCCCCAGACCCGTTCCAGCAAATCGATAACAAACCCATACGACATGGGTTGTATTGGAGAAAGGAATGGAGCAAGCGAATTCACGACAAAGCTCGTTTTGGGGGCCGGCGCTGCTTGGCGCAATCTGCGGAGGGGCCCTGGTCGTCATCTTTACCAAGGCAGTCCCTACCATGCTGACCAAGGCCATGTCCGGAGTGATGGGGGTGATGAAGTCCAAGATGGAGGCCTGCGGCTGTAACCCACCGGAGGTGTGCCAGAAGATGATAGCCGGTCTCGCCAATGCCCCGAGTGAAGGATAAGCACATCTAGGTTTAACTCAAAAACACCCCTTCCGGGGTGTTTTTGAGTTAAATTCCACGCCGGGCGGATTTCTGCTTTCGGTGCAGCGATTTTTTTCGCAACCGGTGTCCTTCAAGTCACCGCTCTGCACCCCTTTGGGGTCAAAAAAACCGTAGCCTTCGCGAAGCACCCAAACGGGCAAGAACTACGGTTCGGTTTAGCAGCGGGAATTGGACTCAAATAACGCTCCCTCATGGGGACCAATGACCTTAAAGAAAAAACGCCTTTTCAGGCGCTTTTTAAGTAGCGGGGATTGGATTCGAACCAATGACCTTCAGGTTATGAGCCAATTTTCGAACCCGCTGAACTAACGACCGTCAGGTTGCCATTTTTAGGGTACCTGTAGGTCTTCAGTCATAACAAACCCGACGATATAAAAAGAATGTATCAGCGACCAAATATTAGCATGAAAACTGATTTAATGCAACAAAATTTTTATACGAGATTTATAAGCCATTTATAAGACCCCTGCGCGAGATCTCCCTACCTCACCGCGGGGTGCTGTTCCTGGACGAGTTGCCCGAGTTCGGCACGCGCGTGCTGCAGGTGCTGCGCCAGCCGATGGAGGACAAAATCGTCACCATCAGCCGCGCCCAGGGCTCGCTGACCTTCCCGGCCAACTTCCAACTGGTAGGGGCGAAAAATCCATGCCCGTGTGAGTTTTAATCACAACGAGTTGTTGATTGTGAAAATGTGGTCGCCGGCGGAAGTGGGGTGAGGTTAAGTAAAAGCATGATTTATCATCCCAAATGCCAGACTTTTCAGGTCTATGAGCCTCCTGTTGACGCGCTAACATGTTCTATCACGCCATCTTTCGTGAAATCCACACCTATGATGGAAACATTGTCTCCATGTATATCGTATATACAGTCGTATGCAACACTCGTATAGCGGTATTGCTGTGGAGCAGTACACATAATTTTATAGTTCCCCAGCAATCTGTCCACCTCTTCTTGATTAGAAGACGATGGTGGCAAATTTCGCAGGTAGTTCTTGATATCCTCGAAGAATTCAGGAGCGTAGACAATTGCCTCCGGTTGGCAGCGCCAATCTTGGGCAGGCAAATCCAGTTTGGAGCACATGTCTTGAACCACCTCTGATGTTAAAGGGGATGTCTTGGATTTGTAATCGGCTGCCCGACGATTCCATTCCTTGTCATACTCTACTAAAGGTTGCACAACTAGCAGATAACAGCCTAGTATTATGGCTAAGGCTGATAACAGCTTGGTCCAGAGTATGAGTCTTCGTTTCTGCATCTCGCCACCTACCTATCTCCGTACAACGGAAACCTTGCAACCAAGCGGGGAACCATCCCATAGCTACCAGGGCCATTCGCGCCTAAACTACCTCGAATATAGTTGCCAAGTTGATTTGGGGGGATCATGTTCATTCCGACTGCAACTCCCGTGACTATTCCCGCTTCGGCTAAAGCGAAGTCCGCCCAGGTCGCCTGATCGTTTTTTGTAAAAATCTCGTGCTTAACATTTGCGAGGGTGGATATGACTTCGCCCGTAATGACATTATTGGAGTTCTTGAAGTCTGTTGAAGCAGTTGTGGCAACATAAGCCCAGTAATGAAAGAGTTGATTGTGCTTGTCTCGAAAATCTGGATGAAATCCTCGATCTTTAAAGTGGTCTCCATCTGCCCCATTGGCTGAGCAATCCCCAGGGTCTCTCCCCACTCCACCACATGGGTTAACATACTCTCCATGATAGTTTGCGGCATGAGCTACTGTCACAGGATTGGATTCATAAATACCAAGAAATATTCCGGATAGTGCAGGAATCATCTTATCATAATTCTTATATGTTGCCGCGGAATAATCAATAATTAGGGCCATCGCTTCCAAGTCGTTTTTTCCACCCAATTTGCGCATGATGAGCCTTGCTCTGGATTCAAGATACTTATACTTACAGGCTTCCGGATTGCCATCACATCCTCCGCCCGTAGAAATGTCTGCATGTCCAGTCGGATCAATTCTGTTGATCGTATTATTCCCCATCCCGGCATACCGGTCCCACGCTATCGGATTTCCCATCCCTGGAATGAGTGTATCCGGCGAAATGAACCTCCCCAGCGCACCGTCGTAAAATCTTGCCTGATAGAAGTACAACCCCGCTTCCGCCTTGTACTGCCCGGTGTACTGCTTCTCCGTAGGCGTCGTTCCACTGGACCAACGCGTCTCTCCCCAGGCAGAATAGCGCAACTCCGAGACCACCCCATCCTGCCGGACCGTCTTCACCGTTCCCCCCAGGTGATCGGTCAGCAGGGTGTAAAGCTCGTAACTTTCGCTGTTCCCCTGCACGCGCATGACTATGGTCGCGCTGCCCACCGAGTAGTACGTCCGCCAGGTGATCCGGCTCTGCCCGGTCAGTGAAGGATGGGTGTGGTAATACGTGTTGCCGAAGTTCCCCTCTGTCATCCCCAATCCAGCCGACCCGTTCCCAAACACCACCGGGAAATACACCTTGTTCACATAGTGCTCATACGAGCTCACGATCTCCGGTACCTCTACCGGATCCGTGGTCTGTGGTTCCGATTCGGCCAATTCGGCTTCGAAGTAGCCTCCGATGTAGATGGTTCGCGCGCCATCCACTACCGACAGCACCCGATTTCCATCGCCATCATACACATATCGCCCGACGTC
>JAEXTI010000315.1 GCA_023406965.1 Chloroflexota bacterium | reverse complement strand
GACGGTGCGGTTGGCGCTGACGGGCGGGTAGATGGCCTTGCATTTCGCCAGGATGGCCTGGTCGGCTTCCACCGAGTCCAACTCCTGGACGCCGTCGGAGAAGACAAAGGCCCAGCGCCCGCCGACGCTCTCGTTCCAGTTGCCCGGCTGCAAGTAGCGCTGCATCAATTCGATGTACGGTTGCACTTGCTCGCGCTGCAGGGTGACGAACTGGCCTTCGCCCAGGTCGCCGACCTGCTGAGCTACGAACTCGATTCCGGCGGCTTTCAGCGCTTCGGCGAAGCCCTCTTTGGTGGAACCGGGGAAGGCAAAGCTCTTGCTCACGCCGTCGGGGCGATCGATGACGGGGATGATGGGCAGGCCGAACTTGATGGCGAAGGCAAAGTCGCGCTCGTCGTGGGCTGGCACCGCCATAATGGCGCCCGTGCCGTAGGTCATCAGCACATAGTCGGCAATCCAGATGGGGATGCGCTTGCCGTTGACCGGATTAATGGCGAATCCGCCGGTGAAGACACCGGTCTTTTCTTTGTCGGCGGTTTCCCGCTGCAAGTCGGTTTGGCGCACGGCCTGGGCTACGTAGGCGTCCACTTCCGCTTTCTGGGCGGGTGTGGTCAGCCTGGCTACCAGGGGGTGCTCGGGGGCCAGCACCATGAAGGTCGCGCCCCACAACGTGTCGGGGCGAGTGGTGAACACTTCCAACCTGTCGCCTTGCTCGGTGGTAAAGTACACCGCCGCGCCTTCGGATTTGCCGATCCAGTTGGTTTGCAGGACGCGCACCCGCTCGGGCCAGTCGATGGTGTCGTAGTTCAGCAGTTCGTCAGCGTATTGCGTGGTGCGGAAGAACCACTGCTCCAGGTTTTTCTTGATCACCGGCGTGCCGCAGCGCTCGCAGTGGCGGTCTTCGCCCCAGACCTGTTCGCGGGCCAGGGTGGTGTTGCAGTTGGGGCACCAATCCACCGGCGACATCTTGCGGTAGGCCAGGTTGTGGTTGTAAAACTGGTTGAAGAACCATTGCGTCCAGCGGTAGTATTCGGGGGCCGCCGAGACTGCCTCACGGCGCCAATCGAACATGGCGCCCATGCTGCGCAGTTGCTTGCGCATGCGCTCCACGTTGGCGAAAGTCCACTTCATGGGGTGAATGTTGCGCTTGATGGCGGCGTTTTCGGCGGGCAGGCCGAAAGCGTCAAAGCCCATGGGGAACAGGACGTTAAAGCCGTTCATGCGCTTGAAGCGGGCGCGGGCGTCCGAAGGCGTCATCGCGTACCAATGACCGATGTGCAAATCCCCGGAAGGATAGGGGAGCATGGTCAGGGCGTAGAATTTGGGTTTCTTGGGGTCGATGTTGGACTCATACAGTCCGTCTTGAGCCCAACGCTCCTGCCAACGGGGTTCGATCTCTGCCGGGTTATAAGCCGGGATATTTTTATCAGCCATTGCGCTCCTCCATGATTCTACAAACAAAAAACCCTCGTCCCACCAGGGACGAAGGCGATTTACCTCCGTGGTACCACCCTGCTTGCCCAGGCAAGCCTGGACCGCTTTGGATCGCGCTAACGGGCGAACCCGGCGTCCGCTACTAAAGTTCACGGGCACGCCTGCCCTGAAGGTTCAGGGCGTGTCGGGCGAGTTCGGTCATAAAGGCGCTCCACGGGCGCCGTGCTGGGCTCACACCTCTCTTTCCCAGCTCGCTGGCGGATGACTTACTACTCCCAACGGGCAATCAATTTTCAATTTGCGTCCGGCCTGAAAAACCAATCAGGCGCCGTGGTTCTCACACGGATGAGTTCCCGCGGCGCCTGACCGATTTTCCCTGTCGAGTGGACCCAGGGGGATTCGAACCCCCGGCCTTCTCAATGCCATTGAGACGCGCTCCCAACTGCGCTATGGGCCCGTTCAGCTTGCTTTCAATTGTTAAGGCCTTTCCTCGTTCGCAGCGTTGGTTTTGGCCAGTGGACCTGAGGGGATTCGAACCCCTGGCCTCCTCAGTGCGATTGAGGCGCGCTCCCAACTGCGCTACAGGCCCTCATTCGTTTCAAGGGTAAGCAAGATTTTACCCGACGGGCGGGGACTTGTCAAGGACGCATTTTTTCAAGGTGCTTAATAATAGACAGGCGAGGAGACAAGAATTTAAGGGTGTTGTGGCGGTCTACATTTTCGTAGCGGCATGGAAATTATTTCAGGACCGGTATCTACCGTTGAATCCCGTGTCCAAAGAGAAGACGGCACGGGGTTTGGCTGGCGGGATGGCATGCATTGCGCAATCCCCGTGCCGCTACGCAAAGGGAGAAAATCCTTCGTGTGCGCATGAGATACGACAACCGGTACGTTCACTTGAGGTATTCAATCGGCGAGGCTAATATAGCAGGGGCTATTGGGTTGTCGAAGCTTGCCTCGCCGCTACATAAATTTGCAGGGTTCGATGGTTTACCATTCATCGAAACGGTTTGAGCTTCGGGGAGCAGGGTATAATTTTCTTTATGCCCACCCTGTACCTGATTTGTGGTTTGTCGGGGGCGGGGAAAACCACCCTGGCGCGAAAACTGGAAGCGGAGCATGCCGCGCTGCGCCTGTGCCCAGACGAGTGGATTACGCAGTTGCTGGCGAATCCATCCGACAAGGCCGAGTTAGACCGTTTGCGCGACCCGGTGGAGAAGCTCCTGTGGGATTTGGCCAAACTGGTCCTGACCCTGGGTGTGAATGTGGTGCTGGAGTACGGTTTTTGGTCAAAAGCCGAGCGCAGTTTCTTCCGGGCCGAGGCTGAGGCGCTGGGGGCAAGGGTGGAATTGCATTACCTGAAGGTGAGCCTGGATGAGTTATGGGAACGGCTATCGGCGCGCAACGCAGACCTGCCGCCGGGGACGTTTGCGGTGAAGCGCGAGGAGCTGGATCTGTGGGCGAGCTGGTTTGAAGTGCCCACCGAAGATGAAACCTGATTTACGTATTATGTGAAATTCACCTGAAAGGCGAGAACCGACTTAAAAAAATCGTCATCCCGCGAAAGAGACGATCATGGGACGTAAGAGGGAAGCTCGACCACATACGTATCCACGCTCGTCCCTCCGCCCCAATCGCTGCCAAACAGCGCGCGCGTGCCGCTTGGGCTGCCGCTGACATGCGGCTCGCCCCAGTAGTCTCGTGCTTCCTGGGACCGGTGATGGCCGATCCGGCACACCTCGCCGCCTGGATTCGTGTTGGCCAACAAGAGCTCCTGATCGAGTAGATGGGTTCCATGGACATCGCCGATGATCGAGACAAAGACCCAGCCGGGGCGTTTGTAGATCGGCGCGGAAATGTGCGTGCCTCCCGGCGGGTAGGGATACCCATTTTGCGGTCCTACAATAACCCGGTAGGAGCCGTCGGTCATATCGAAAGTCAACAGCGTCCCCACCTCGCTGCCGCCAGGGCCGGGGTCATACTGCACCAAGTTGTACGTATCGTGACCGTTCGCCAGCATGCCGAGGCTGCTATGCTCTCCAGTGTAGCCAAGATCCAGCGTGCGCAGGATGCTCATCGATCGATCGACCACTTTCCCTCCCCAGTAGGCGAGTGTGCCGCTTGCCCCGATGAAAGGGATCTCATCGTCCGCCGGCGTTCGCGAACCGGAAGTCGCGCCGGTTTCAATATTGTAGATGAAGGCCGTATCTGTGGCCGCGCAGTATAGTCCCAGGGTTTTGGCGTCCCAGGAGATCCAGGCATGCGAATCCGCCCTGACGTTCCCGCTGCAAGCGTCGATCGTTCGCAGCGGCTCGCTGATATTGGTGGACACGTGGTAACGATACAGGACTCTCTCGCCAATCCAGTAGAAGATATCGGGATCGGTCGTGCTCCAGTACACCTGCTCGATGTCGGGCGGATCGATGTTGAGCTCGCGCACATACTGGTAAGTCTTCCCGTTGTACAGCAGATGCCCACGATCGACCTGGTAGAGGATCATATAGGTTTCATCGGCGTTCCACGCCTGCATCGGTGAATACAGCGGCTTGATCACCCCAGTTCCCCCCACCGCGGTGATCCGCCGAATGGTGGTCCCGAACTGCGGGTCGCGGACGGTCTGGCCGAGCGCCGGTTTCGCCAGTGCAGTCATTGGGTGGTCGGCCTTGTCCGTTACTAGCCCGGCGCACAGATTGTTGCTTGCGGCTCCCCTCAGGACAACCGGCAGGTAGACGTACTGGTCCTCATCCGCGGCGGAAGTCGTTCGTGTTCCGCCGTTCAAGGCTAAAAACAATACCAGCAGGATTATTAACCGTCTGCTTTTATTCATCGCCTTTTTCACCACGGCAGTTCCTAATGAATGAAATAATGTAACTACTCGGGTTCTGGCAGAAAAGTCCCGAATTTGTGGTGTTTGGTGGGGCGAAGCCCTGCCAAACACCACAAATTCGGCTTCTTTCCCCAAAGGGTTGAGCAGTACCTAAATAATTATAGCCCCGTTCTTTTGGGGTATATCTTCCTCCGGGGGAAAATTATCGTAATTTAAAAACAGGCACTGCAACGCGTTCGCGCCGCAGTGCCTGTTTTGGGTGTGAAGCGATTAGCCTTACTTGACCTTGTCCATCGAGATGCCGAGGGCTTTGGCCACACCGGCGCCGTAGGCGGGGTCGGCTTGCAGGCAATTCTTGATGTGGCGAATCTTGATGAATTCGGGAGCATCGCCCATGGCGCGGGCGGTGTTCTCGAACAACACCTGCTGCTGGGCGGGGTTCATCAGGCGGAAAAGCTTGCCGGGCTGGGTGAAGTAATCGCTGTCGTCTTCGCGGAAGTTCCAGGCATCCGCCGCGCCAAACAGGTCCAGCGGGGGTTCCTTGTGCTCGGGCTGGGCTTCCCATTCGCCGAAGCTGTTGGGAGAGTAGCCAATGGTCGCGCCGTGGTTTCCATCCACGCGCATTTGCCCGTCGCGGTGCGAGGCGTGGACGTCGGAATGCTTGGGATGGTTGACCGGGATCTGGTGGTGGTTGACACCCAGGCGATAGCGCTGCGCATCGCCGTAGGAGAACAGACGCCCCTGGAGCATCTTATCAGGCGAGAAGCCGATGCCGGGCACGACGGCGGCGGGATTGAAGGCAGCCTGTTCCACATCCTGGAAGTAGTTGGCGGGGTTGCGATTCAACTCCATGACGCCGACTTCGATGAGGGGGAAGTCCTTCTTGTACCAGACCTTGGTGAGGTCGAAGGGGTTGTAGGGCATGTTGCGGGCCTGTTCTTCGGTCATCACCTGGATGTACATGGTCCAGCGCGGGAAGTCGCCCTTGTCGATGCTTTCCAGCAGATCGCGCTGGAAGCTCTCGCGGTCTTTGGCCACGATGGCTTCAGCTTCCTGGTCGGTGAGGCATTTAATGCCTTGTTGAGTCATGAGGTGGAATTTGACCCACACACGCTCGTTTTTGGCGTTATACATGGAGAAGGTGTGGCTGCCGAAGCCGTGCATGTGACGGTAGGAGAGGGGAATGCCGCGCTCGCTCATGGTGATGGTCACCTGGTGCAGCGCTTCGGGCAGAGAGGTCCAGAAATCCCAGTTGTTGGTGGCAGAGCGCATGTTGGTGCGCGGGTCGCGCTTGACGGCGCGATTCAGATCGGGGAATTTGTGCGGGTCGCGCAGGAAGAAAACGGGCGTGTTGTTGCCCACCAGGTCCCAGTTGCCTTCCTCGGTGTAGAACTTCATAGCAAAGCCGCGGATGTCGCGTTCCGCGTCGGCTGCGCCGCGCTCGCCGGCAACGGTGGAGAAGCGCACAAAACAATCGGTCTTCTTGCCAATTTCGGAGAAGATGTTGGCCTTGGTGTAGCGGGTGATATCGTGGGTGACGGTGAACGTGCCAAACGCGCCGGAGCCCTTGGCATGCATGCGGCGTTCGGGAATCACTTCGCGGTCGAAGTGGGCCAGCTTTTCCAGATACCAAACATCCTGAAGCAGCATGGGGCCGCGCGGACCGGCGGTGATAGCGTTGTCGTTTTCTGGAACGGGTGCTCCTGCAGCGGTGGTGAGTTTCTTTTTGTCAGCCATCGTTACTCCTTTTTTCTGAATTGGGGCGGTTACAATCTGGGCAAAGCCCGGTAAAGTACACATTCCTGCCTGCTACCTGGAAACCTTCCAGTCCATGAACAGCCAGGGCATTGAGATCAATGGCAAAGTTGATGATCGCGCCGCAGCGGTCACATCGAAAATGGCCATGGTCGAACAAAGTAATGTCGAAACGCTTTTCGATCCCGTCGATGCTGATGACGCGCGCCAAACCAGTTTCGACAAAGGAATTCAGCGTGTTATAAACGGTGGTTTTGGAAAGGGTGGGGATTTGCGAGTGTAGCTCAGCGTAAATTTCGTCGGCGGTGGGGTGGTCTTCGTGCGTATGCATATATTCCAGCACCTTGATGCGGTGGTAGGAAGGGCGTATGCCTTTTTTGACCAGCTCGTTTTTCAGGATTTCGACACGATCTTCTATCATTTGTAGTAGGAAGTCATAAAATAATTGTGTTTGTTCTAATTTTGTAATTAATACAATTATATAGGAATCGGAGCGAGTATGTCAAGTATTAATAATGGGATTAATAAAGTCTGAATAACTTTGGTTTTAATCGGGAATCGAAGCGCCTGGGAGGGACAATGAATGGTTTACCGGCCCCACTGCGGGCGGGAGGCGTCCTGGGCGATGACCTGTACTGCTCCGCTTTGCATGTCCCACACGGCCACTTCCGGCGTGGTTTCGGAGCCGGCCAGGGTGATTTGCTGGAAGACTAGCATTTCACCGTCCGGGCTCCAGCGATAGGCGCCGTAGTGTTTATCTTCTTGCGGGCTGATCTGGCGGGCCTGGC
>JAEXTI010000388.1 GCA_023406965.1 Chloroflexota bacterium | reverse complement strand
CCCACGCCTATTCGCCAGGGGATTGAGTTCCGCAATGTTTCTTTTCGCTATCCCGGCTCGGAGGTGGACGTGCTGCGCGGGATCAACTTGCACATTCGACCCGGTGAGCGCATCGCTCTGGTGGGGCTCAACGGGGCCGGAAAGACCACACTGATCAAGCTGCTCACGCGGCTTTATGATCCAAGCGAGGGCCAGATTTTGCTGGATGGCGTGGATTTACGCGAGTACGATTTGCCTAGCCTGCACCAGTGCTTCGGCGTTATCTTCCAGGATTTTGTTCGCTACCAGTTTACGGTGCGGGAGAACATCGGCTTTGGACAGGTGGATGCGCTGGACGACATGGAGCGTATTAAAGACGCAGCGGAACGGGGCGGAGCCAGCCCGATCATTGCCAAAATGCCGAAGGGGTATGAGTCGATGCTGGGACGGCGTTGGGAGAAGGGGCTGGAGCTTTCGGGAGGGCAGTGGCAGAAAATTGCCCTGGCTCGCGCCTTCATGCGCAAGGCCGAGGTGCTGGTGCTGGATGAACCAACCTCGGCGTTGGATGCCGAGGCCGAATATGAGGTGTTCCAGCGCTTTGGCGCGCTGATTGAGGATCGCATTGCCGTGTTGATCTCGCACCGTTTTTCGACCGTGCGCATGGCGGATCGGATTGTGGTGTTATCGGCGGGCAAGATACTCGAAGTGGGCAGCCATGCAGAGTTGATCGAGCTGGATGGAGCTTATGCGCGCCTGTTCAACTTGCAAGCGGAGGGGTACCGGTGATTCGTTTTTTGGCCTGGCGAGTTTTACGGATGGCCGCCATCCTATTTGGGGTGGCGCTGATTACATTTCTACTCATGCACGCTATTCCGGGCACGCCCTGGAATAATTATTCCGGTGCGCCACGGGTTTTTTCCAATCTGGGAGCTGATGAGGCGACATTGCGTGAGGTGAATCGCCGGTTTGGGTTAGATCTGCCCTTGTGGCGGCAATTCATCCGCTATGTGGTGGGCGATATCGATGAAGAGAGTGGCTTTTTTTGCGGCGTTGTTTGCGGCAACCTGGGGCCATCCATCATGCAGCGTGGGCTAGAGGTGGAAGATATTTTGTTTGAGCCGCCGCGCGGCGGCAGTTTTTGGGAGAGCCGTTTTGGGTATTCGATTCGCCTGGTACTGTTTGCCGCCGCAATCACAGTGGGACTGGGCGTGCCGTTGGGGATTGTCAGTGCAGTCAGGCCAAAATCAAAAACCAGCCGGGCCATCTCGGTGGCCCTGGCGGCGCTGATTTCCATTCCCAATTTTGTACTGGGCTTATTGGCCATCATCCTGCTGGCCTCCTGGCTGCGGATCATCCAGGTACTGCCGGATTGGGAGATGCCGAGTAATTGGATCGTTCCGGCGGTGGTGCTGGCGGTCATGCCCATGGCCAGCCTTGCCCGGGTGACGCAGGCGGCGTTTATGAATATCTTGGGCGAAGATTATGTGAGGGCGGCGCGGGCCAAGGGCTTGACGCAGCGACGGGTGATGCTGGTGCACGTGGCCCGCAACGCGCTCGTTCCAATCATCACCTATTTAGGTCCGGCGCTGATCGAGATGTTCGCCGGGTTATTCGTGGTGGAAAGCCTGTATGCCTTTCCGGGGGTTGGGCGGGAATACTGGCAGTCTGTGCTCAAGTTGGATTACCCTGTCATCCTGGGTATCACCTTGATCTATGCGACGGGGATGTTGTTGATTAATATGCTCGGCGAAGGCTTGTGCGCGGCACTTGACCCGCGGATTCGTTCGATCCGGAAGCCGGGGGCGCCATGAAAACCCCTTCCATGTGGCGGCGGGCCTTGCGGCGCAAATCGGTATGGTTCAGCCTGTTGGTGATGCTGGGGTTGGGAACGGTGGCTATTCTGGCGCCCTGGCTGGCTCCGCATGATCCTTACCGCTGGAGCCTGGAGGGTGGGCAATCCAATTTGCCGGCGGCCTGGGTAGATAACCCTTATAAGCCGGGTATGGCCGAGTTTCCTCTGGGCACCGATGCTTACGGGCGCGACGTTCTTAGCCGCCTGATTTACGGCACGCGCACGGCCTTCTTCCTGATTTTGACAGCAATACCTTTGGCCGCATTGATTGGCGCCTTGCTGGGATTGACGGCGGGCTATTTAGGGGGCAGGGTGGACGCCGGAATTACGCTGGTCAGCGATACGCTTCAGTCCTTGCCAGGGATTATGTTTGCCGTCATCATCATTCTCATCTTCCGCAGCTACCTGGCTCCAACCTGGTTGAATGGACTGATTGCCCTGTCGGTGGGCTTTGCGGCGGTCAGTTGGGTGAGCCTGGCCCGGATGGTGCGGGTAAGCACTTTAACCCTGAAAGCCCAGTTGTTTGTGGAAGCGGCCATCGCCTTGGGCGCATCTCGTTGGGAGGTGATCATCCGTCACTTGCTGCCGAACGTGCTGCATTTGATTCTGGTGTGGATTATCAACCAGGCCCCGGCGGTGATCCTGCTGGAAGCCATCCTGGGCTACATCGGGGTGGGTGTGACCGGCGCGGTGGACGGCGGGGAGGTCACGGTGGGCAGTTGGGGGGGCATGTTTTACGCGGGCCGTTCAGCCATGAGCCGCAACCCGTTGATGCTGATCGTTCCGTCATTGTGTATTCTGTTGATGTCGGTCAGCTTCATCCTGTTGGCGAATTTCTTGAACGAATCCACTCGCAAAGAAATTGACTTTGCAGGATAGAGGTCTATAATTTTTCTATGAAAAAACACAAAATGAGCCTTCGTGAATGGATTGAACACCACCACCCTTCCGCCTTTTTGCTGGCAGCACAGTTCGTCTTGTTAATCTTATATGCAGTCTTTGATGGGCTGCACAGCCAGCGAGCTGTGTTGAGCGCTTTCGGCGGGCTGATCTTGATGCTCATCGTTTGGGTGGTGGATCGCAGTCCGGCGGTGAACTGGGTGGCCTGGGTGCTGGCGATTCCGGCCTTTGTGTTGTCAATTCTGTCGGCATTTTTTGATGCGCCTTTCCTGCTGGCCTGGTCAGCAGTTTTGGAAGCGTTGTTGTATTTCTATGCGGCGGGCAGTTTGATTGCCTACATGATGCGGGATACCACCGTGACCACGGACGAGTTGTTCGCTGCCGGGGCCACCTTCACCTTGCTGGCCTGGGGGTATGGGTATGGGTACCTGGTCTTGCAGGCCTGGGTGCCCAATAGCTTTTACAATGGCGCGCGCCCCGGAGAAGACGCCACTTTTGTGGAGTTATTGTTTCTCAGCTTTACCAATCTGTCAGCAACCGGGCTGGGTGACATCATGCCCATCAGCGTTCCGGCGCGCGTGACGGCGATGCTGGAGCAGTTTTCCGGCGTGGGTTACGTCACCGTGGTGGTGTCGCGGTTGATCGGCATGACCCTCAGCAGCCGCGAGCGGAAAAGACATTCGTAACTGTTCTGAGAGTAGAGAAAGTCCCCTAAAATGAGAACCGCGGGATGTGCTTCGCACACCACGCGGTTCTCATTTTCGGGGTTCTTCTGTTAACTCACTCGGTGGCGGTAATGACCACTTGAATAACGCCGTTTTGCTCGGCTATCGCAATGGCTACTGAGGCCGAGTCGCGTGTGTACAAGAGAAGGGTCATGGTTGTGTCGTAGATGTCCTTTGCTAGCGTCCAGCCGGTGTTTTCCATCTCGCGAGTGTAAAACTCGAGCACGTCGGCAATGGGTGCGTCCACGGTAAGCATGAGGACCGCGTCGGTTTGCATAACGACCTGTGCATCGGGGTAGGCGGGCAGATCGGTGGGCAGGGTTGCGCTTTCAGCGTCGCCCGGGTCATCCTCGGGTTCTTCTTCGCTGGGAATGGGCGTGTCACCAGCGGCGCCAGGTTGGACGGGGTTTTTCGTGAGCGCAGATTGAGCGATGACTTGCAGTTGACCATCGGCTTCACTGAGTTGGAGGATCAGTACCCGCCCGCCTTCCTCGTAGGTTTGGGCGAAAGAGAGTACAGTGGTGGCGGAGTCCAGGTCGGCTTGATCGGGCGTCGAGCCCGGCATTGCCAACCAACCGAGTGCGGCCAAGGCTTCATTGTAGAATTGAACGGCCTCACGTCGTCCAGCGGGAGCGCTGTAATGCTGAAAACCGGGCAGGTTGGTCACGTTTTGGGCGCCATCCAGAAGCGGCAGTTCGGTCAGAACGGGCGGGCAGTTGGCGGGCAGGCGGACAGACTGGCCTTGCTCGATTTGCTCGAGGGAGTAACGATAGGCGCGGGTGCCGGTGAAATCTGCCGAGGCTAATTCAACGGTGAGCTCATAGCGCAGCAAAAGGCCGCTGTTTTCGGCGAGCAGTACCAACCCGGTTGCTTTCTTGAGCGCGCCGTCCCGGTTGGAGAGGGATTCTTCGTCAAAGGTGTAGCGAATGGCGGTGAGTCCGTCGAGGGGCTCGCGCCCATCTTCGCGCATCCCAAAGACAGCGGGCAGGCGCAGGGCCGGATTGGAAGTTGAATATCCTGCTTCTATGAGCGGTTCGGCCCGGCAGGCTGCATTCGCGTCGCTTTGCGAGTAGTGATAACCGCTCAGGCGGGCATCGAACAGGTAGACCGAGCCGGTGGGCGAAGCAAAGCTGTTGACCAAGACAGACTCTTCTCCGTCCAGGTAGACGCGCTCCAGGTTCAGACCTTCCTGGTAGGGTGAGCCTTGGAGTGTGCCGTTGAGCTCGATGGAGAGAGTCTGGCGATAGCTGGAAAGCTGATCTAACCCGAGGACCGGGTCGGACAAGTTGGCATCGCCCTGGGGGAACTGCTCGGCAGCAGATTCGCCGGGGTTGTCAGGTTTGCCGGTAGAGGGCTGCTGGGTGGGGGGCGAAGCAACCCGGCTGCCGACCTGGCAAGCCAGCAGCAACGCCATCACGGAGACAAGGATGAGCACGGGGAGGGTTTTGGTGATTGTGGTTTTCATGGCTTAGCGGGGGATGAGGGTGAGGGTAGCGGTGTAATCCAAATTGCCGGCAGATTGGACCATATCCATGCCGATACCTTCCAATTCGACGGTTTGGGTGCCACCGCCGAAAGGGAAGGCGGCTTCAATTTTTGAAGCCAGCGCGGGGTCGCCGCCTTGGGCGCTGCCCCAGCCAGTGACCACATCACCCTCCTCATCAACACAGATCGACTCACCGTGATAGAAAGATTCTTCCAGGTTGGGCAAGAAGCTGAGGATTACATCCAGGCTGTCGCCTTCGTCTGCCATGCGCCCATCCAGTTCAAAGGGGCCGTGCATGATCAGCGGGGGAATATAGTATTCGACGCACATGGCGGGCTTGCTGAGGACAACTTCTTCCAGGTGCCAGGTTCCGTCGCCCTGGTAAAACTGCGAACCTTGCCGGTCGCGTTTCATGGTGCCGGAGCCGGTAACATGGGTGATACTTTGGAAGTTTTCATCATCCAACTGGACCTGGAAATGCATGACCGTGGTTAAAAAGGCATCGTAGTCGCAATTTTCTTCGACTTGAAAGTGCTCCTGAGTGGAAGCAAGGCCATCATTCACGGTGAGGGTGATTGTTTCTGGGCCAGGAGCAATGGCTTTGTAGGTAAAGCTGAAGTAGAAGCCGTCATTGTATTGAGTGATTTCCTGGGGCGAAACCTGACCTAGTTGGGACAGGATTTTAACCTTGGTTACTGGCAGCCACGCCAGGGGCGGGGTAGGATCATCGATGTAGGTGATGGAAGCGCCACCTTCCAGGGTGATGGTGTCGCCAACGCAAATCTTTGATGGCAAGACAGTGTGTAGGAGAACCCCGCCGTTAAGGTTTGGCTGGGCGGCGACGGGCTGCTGCGGCAGGAGACCGAGCAAAAGGGCCAGCGCCAGGAGGAGAGGAAGAGTACGAACCGACCGATTGCGCATGTTGCCTCCGTGATGTGGGGATGAAAAAATTATACCCTTGCTTGTGTTTGTGGGGTTATACCGGTTGATCTGACCCAGTCATTGCCGTATAATAAATATGGATAATGATAGTCCGAATACTCACTTGCGAGAGAATGGGGTAAAGTCAAAAGAAATGCAGATTCTAACGATCGAAGACTATATTGCTCAATTTCCTGAGAATGTGCAAAAGGTGTTGCAAGAACTGCGGACAGTGATTCGCGCGGCGGTACCCGAGGCAGAGGAAAAAATCAGCTACCAGATGCCCACCTTTTATCTGAACGGTAACCTGGTGCATTTTGCGGCCTATAAGAACCACATTGGTTTTTACCCGGCGCCTTCCGGGATTGAGCATTTCAAAGAAGAATTGTCACCCTATGCCGGGGCCAAAGGTTCGGTGCAGTTTCCCCTGGACCGACCTGTTCCCTTTGACCTCGTCGCGCGGATTACTACGTTTCGGGCAGAGGAAAACCGGGCCAAAGCATCAGTCAAAGGCAGAAAGCGGCCCTGAACGGGGACTAACCTTCCAGGTCGGTTTCGGGGGACAAGAAAAAGGCCGCAAACCCCAGGGCGATGAGAATCACCGGAAAAATGGATGGCGGCGCGGTGGGGAAAGGGTTAGCGCCCACGTTTAATAACAGACCGCCCGCCGATCCAAGCCCAATCGCGAGCACCCAGCGTAACAATGCATTTCGGCGCAAGGCAACCGGAATTACGAAGAGGGCCTTTTTAGGGGAGGATTCAGGTACAGGGGGCGTAGATGATTCGCTGGTCATGTTAGTTTTCCTGTGCTGGTGAAATCCAATACAACGTAAATTCAGTCTCCCAAATGCTTTGTGAGCGGATTTGGGTCGTATCTCCACCTGGGAAGGCTTCACTGAACTTATTCAGGTCTTCGTAGCGGTTGGGGGTTGAAATGAATAGCGCCCCAGTCTGCTCATTGATGAAACTATCCTGGGTAGGCGTGTCGATGGGGCCGGGCAGGAGGGTGTAATCACCTTCGAAGAGATATAGCCAGGTTGGAAATTCGGTGTTGGTATCGGGGTCAACCAACAAGAACACAGGGTATTTTCCCTGGGCCCCATTGATTAAAGGCGCCAGGATGGTGGCTGCCTCGGCGGGAGGGCCGCCAAACGAACGACGGGGCGTATATTCCACAAAGTAGAAATTTAGGCTGCTGTATGAAAAGAGCAACAAGAAGATGTAATAGAGCAGGTTGCCGCGCAGTTTTGGCAAGCTGTACTGGAGGAGTTGTATCAGTCGATCTGCGGCAAGGGCTACAAAAAACATGGTGGGGATGATGAGCGTGACCAGGCGCTGGGACGATGGTGGGCTTTCGGTGAGCATGCTGCCGAATACCGTGCCGGACCACCACCAGGCCGCGAAGGGTAAATACCTTTGGTCTTTGAATAACAGGATGGTGCTGAAAAGCAGACCGTAATAAAGGAGTACGCTAGAGGCAGGATCGAGAAAGGGTTGATCGGGCTTATACCATACGGTGCGATCGTGATAATAAGTGAAGCCGAAGAAGGATTGGACGAACTGATTCCAGAGAATGGTTATCTTGCTGGTTTCCAGAATTTTTGCTTCCTGATCGAGCCAGCCAGACTGGATGATACCAATTTGATTCACCCGGGCGTTGAACTCGTCGGGGTGTTGGACGCCAAGTTGCAGCATTTGGGCGCCTGTGATGAAAAAGGCGATGAAGAAAACGACCACCCCCAGCCAGTGTTTTTTGAGAAACTTGCCCAGGCTGCGCACTGCGAGAAAAAGGAAGATTCCGCTGATGAGGATGATGGTGAGACGAGCGCCGGCATAGAAATACATCGCCATGCCGGTTAGCACCCCACTCAGGCCAAGGTAGAAGAGCCTGTTCTCATGCAGGCCGCGGTAGAGGGCCCACAAGGCGAAAACCATAAAGAAAGGATCGAGAACCTGGTTGGATCCGACCCGCGAGTAATGAACGTGGTAATGGTATACAAGGGTAAGCGCTCCTGTGAGCAGCCCCAGGCGACGGCCGGTGAGTTGTCGTACCAACAGGTAGGTTCCACCCACGGTGAGAGATCCGCAAAGCGCATAAGGCAGGCGCAAACCGACGAACCTGTCTGGGATGAACGTCATGAACAGACTATTGAAAAAGAAGTTCATGCTAGGAACCGAATACCAGGCGGTAACAAACGGGTTCCTTAGCTCACCTTTGAGGACTTTGAGAGTTTCAATTCCCTGCGAAGCCTCGTCACCGCTCATGGTGAAGGGTATAGACGAAATCCTCCAAAATCGAAGGAGAAAGGCCAGGATGACCAACCCGGCAAATAATAACCAGTCTATACGAGTGAGGCTGGAAGGTTGGACGGAGCGAGTCTGGTCGATTTTATACAGGGCAAATAGCATGAGCAGGATGGATGCGCCCCAGAGGATGAAGGGCACAGTGCAATCATCATTGAACTCTTTGCCAGGAAGGATGAACAGAGTGATTAGGGTGAGTAATGCACTGACCCCGATGAGAAGGTGATGCCAGGTAATGGAAACCTGGAAAGTGATGGGTTCTTCGGACGACGGGGGAGTGAATATGGCACGCATGGAGCAATTTTAGCACCATAATTCAACAGCAATGTAAAAAATGGTGACCAGAGTATCAATTTGGCAGCGCATACCGGTGATTTACCAGCGGACAGCGATTAACGGCAGGCGGCTTTGTCAGGAGCCAATGTACAGAATATCGCTGGTGCCCCGTTCTTTGTTGCGCCCGAGCGGATTGTTGACCACCCGCCCCATGAAGTACATGGTGGACGAGCCCCCGCCATCCAGATTGTAGGCATCGGTGCAACCTAGATCGGCAAATATTTGAGCAAACTCGTCCAGGGTGACGCCTCGGCTGTATCCCTTGCTGCGGCCATCGACAACCACAAAGACGTAATGGTTGGGGGCGATGATGCCGATGCCGGTGCGGGGATTGCTGCCTTGAATGGAGTGGTTGCCAACATTGTTGTCGATTTGCACGCGACCTTCGAAGTCGACGACCTGAGAATCGACGATCAGGGCAGGGCCGAAGGAGAGGGTGTTCCATACGCCTTGTTCCAGCAGTTCCGCGGCACTGGTCTGTGTCTCGTCAAAGATCTTCATGCTGCCGTCCTGATAGAAAGCCGCTCCGACCCGAGCGGGTTCATCCCGATAGACGATGCCGTTGCGGATCACGATGCCGTCCTGCCGAAAGCCGTAATAGTCGCCGTTGACGGCAAAGATGGCATTGTTGTTGGCGGCGATCTGGGAAGTGAATTCGATGATGTTGGTGCCGAACTGGTTTTCGGCAAAGGCGCTGGCCAAAGTGGTTGCATCGGAGAGGGTCACGTCGGCTACATAATAGGTGACTGTGTTCTCGCCGCTTCCGGTAGAAACCTGGTTGATTTGGATGGACACGGACTCGCTGGTGTAGTTCCAATCATCGGAGATGACTGGGGCGGGGGTGGAAGTGGTTTGCGGGATGGCGGTGTTGTGCAGCACTACCGGCTCGGCGACGATGCCTTCCGATGTGGGAGAGGTGGCGGTTTGCTCGGAAAGGTCGAGTTCCACGTGCTCGATCAAGTAGCGGTCAGCCAGGGAGAATAGAATGATACCGACGACCCCAACGATGAGGGTGATGACCAGAAGAGGAGAGGTGTGTTTGTGGTTGTTCACGGATTGTTACCTTATGAGCCTATTCTAAAGGTTGCCGTGGCCCAGGGGGTAAAGATGTGGTATACGCGGCGTTTCTACCTCTGGCTGAGAAGTTACGGAGTCTGTCACAAAACTGGTAGGTTTTGAAAAAAGAGCAAGCTCAGAATAATATGGTAGTTGCGAAACCTGCATAAACTCGGAGCCTGCCATGTCTATTGTCATCCTACAACTACCAGACGTCAAGTATTGTGCAGAGTATCGGCCAAGAAGATGCCCATATTGCACAGGAGAGA
>JAEXTI010000248.1 GCA_023406965.1 Chloroflexota bacterium | reverse complement strand
ACGACGGTCGCAAGCTCGCCGGCGAGCCCGGCCTCGTCCTCGCCACACGCACCCTCGGCGGCGACTGGCAGGTGCTCCTCCCCGGCGACCCCGGCTGGGATGAGACCCTTGCCGCCCTGCCCCCCGGCTACCTGCCCCTCGAGAAAAGCCCCGCCCCCGCCGGGCTGGATGCCGCCCCCATCACCCCCGCCGACGCCCCCCTCACCGGCTACTACCTGCCCTACCCCGCCGGCACCGCTCGCTGGATGGAAGGCTCCATCTCCCACTTCCACTCCATCCCCGAGCTCGGCTACCCCTCCTGCGCCTACGAGTACTGCCACTACGCCTACGACTTCACCGACGTCGACCACTTCCCCCTGGTCGCCTCCAAAGCCGGCAGCGTCATCGGCTCGCGCGACACCTGCCCCGACGGCAGCACCACCTGCACCAACTACATCGTCCTCTTCAACGAAACCGACCAGGCCTACCAAATCTATCTCCACCTAGCCAACGGCACCATCCCCGACGCCCTCACCGACGGCACAGCGGTCGGCCGCGGCCAGTACCTGGGCGACAGCGACGACACCGGCTACAGCACCTCGCAGCACGTCCACTTCATGGTCACCAACAGCATCTGGATGGGCAACAGCGACTACTACTGGGGCAACTCCATCGACGTCCGCTTTGCCGACGTGCCCATCAACAACGGCATCCCTCGCAACTGCTACGAGATTCGCTACTTTGACGTCTATGACGGGGCCACCCAATGCCTGGGCAGCGTGGCCGACCCGCGCAACCCGGCCAACGACTGGTACGTCTCCGGCAACACCGGCTCCATTCCCCCCACCGGCACGCTCACGCGCCCAGCCCCCGGAGCCGTCGTCACCACCGGCTCAACCCAGGTCATGGATGTCACCGCCAACATCACCGACGACGCCCGCGTCATGGCCGTGCGCTTGCTCGCCCGGGTCAACGGCCAATGGGCCGAAATCGGCCCCAAGGTCACCGTGCCCTTGCCCAACGGCCTGTTCGATTGGGACGTCAACCTGTGCCAGGCCGGGGCCTTCAACGGCCCGCTTGAAATCTCCGTGCGCGCCTGGGACCGCGAAGGCAACGTCGTCTCCGGCCTCGGCGCGCGAACCATCCAGGTCGATCACGCCTGCCCGCCCCCCGCCAGCAACCTTCTCCCTGCCCAGAGCTTTGACTCCACCGCCGCCCTCCTCAACTGGGACGCCGTCAATGGCGGGGCCGGGCTAAGCGCCTTTGAGTTGCAATGGCGCCCCGACCCCGGCGCGTGGGATGCCGCCAACATCCTCACCCTGCCCGGCAGCGCGCGCTCCACCTGGTTCGTCGGCGAGCCTGGCCAGGCCTACGCCTTCCGCCTGCGGGCCGTGGATGCCAACGGTCAGGCCGAGCTGTGGCCCGCCGATGATGCCGCCGAAACCGGCAGCGCCACTCTGCCCGTGACCTGCAACGCCGATCCATCTGAGGACGGCGATGACACTTCCGTCAATCCCCCGACCCTGCCCCTCAACACCGTGGCCCAGCGCAACCTGTGCGGCGCGGGCGACCCAGACTGGTTCAAGCTGACCCTGCCCACCGCCAAAGAAACCTTCATCGGCGCGTCTTCACTCAACGGCGGCGCTGCCGTCAAACTCACCGTCTACGCCGCCAATGGTGTCACCGTCCTCGCCACCGCCCTGGCCCCCGCCGCGGGCCAAACCGCCGCCCTGGTCTTCGCCCCTCCCGCTCCCGGCACGTACTACATCCGCGCCGAACCGCTCCTCCCCAACCTCATGGGCACCGAAGCCACCTACGGTCTGTATGTGACAGAGGCCCACAGGCTCTACCTGCCCCTGATTGCCAGGTAAGCAAAAGCCCAAATTTGTGGCCCCCTCATCACTGGCTGAGTAGCTACAATATTTGTATAATAAGATCACCCCTGTAGATTGGCATACTGGTTTCTTCAAGCCGGCATGCCTATTTGATTAACGGTTCCCACCCCAAAGGAGCAAATGCGCCTGAGTCTGCCGCAGTTCCTCAAACCACCCCTCTTCCCCGAAGAAGACAAAACCCGTGCAGCCGGCGTGTTGCACGTGATCCTGTTAGCGCTGTTTGTTGTCCTGGGTATTCTAGCCGCCCTCACCACCCATCCCCTCACCGTCTACGTCACGGCGGGCATGTCCATCACCTATCTTGGCACCTGGCTCCTCATGCGCCGCGGGCACGTCCAGTTGGCCAGCCGCCTGCTCATGGGCTCGCTCATCGTCGGCATCACCCTGATCGTATACTTCAACGGCAGCATCCGGGCCCCCGCGGTGAGCGGCTACGTGGCCTGTATTGTCGTTGCCGGGCTCACTCTCAGCAAGCGCTCCACCATCCTCTGGTCCATCATCATCTGCTCCATTCTCTTGGTGCTTTACCAGCTTGAGATCCGCGGGCTGCTCCCACCGGTCTATTACACACAGATTAGCTTCCTGCAATGGGCCACCTACGCCGGGGTGGTCAGTATTACGGCGGTGATGCTCATGCTGGCCCATACCAGCATCTTGAATGCCCTGTCGCTGGCGCGCCACAACGCGCAAAGCCTGGAAGAGCGCAACCAGGACTTGCGCGCCGAGATCGCCGAGCGCCTGCAAGCCGAACAGGCCCTGCGCCTCAGCGAAGCCCGCTACCGCACCCTGGTTGGCGCATCTCCCGATGGCATCCTGCAAGCCGACACAGACGGCGTCATCTTGTTTGCATCGCCCCAACTGCTCTCCATGCTTCACGTCAAAGAGGCCGGCGAGGTGGTGGGCCAGCTCATCTGTTCCCTGGTTGCGCCGGAAGATCGCGAGCGGGCCTGCGAGAACATCAATTCCTCGGTGCAGGGCAGCTTCCAGGCTTACAACACCTATACCTTCTTGCGCAGTGATGGCACGCGCTTCACCGTCGAAACCAGTTCAGCCCCCTGGCAAAATGCCGAAGGCCAAACCGGCGGCATGATCTCAATTGTCCGTGACATCACCGAACGTCAAAAAGCCGAAAGAACCTTGCGTGAGAGCGAAGAACGCTACCGCACCTTGTTCGAGCTCGAATCAGACGCCATCCTCCTCGTCGACTACGAAACCTTCAGAATCGAAGACGCCAACCCTGCTGCCGTGCGCCTGTATGGTTACAGCCATGCTGAAATGCTTTCGATGAGCGCCATGAAGCTATCCATGGAACCCGAATATGCCGACCCGACCGACAGCCAGGTAGTGCATATCCCCCTGCAATACCACCACAGCAAAGACGGCGCCGTTTTTCCCGTAGAAATCACCTGGCATTACTTCGACTGGCAAAACACAAGAAAGCTGATCATCGTCTCCCGTGATATTACCGACCGTGTTCAAACGGAAGAAGCCCTTAAGAAACGCCTGCAAGCCCTCACCCAACCCCTGGATGCCCCCCTGACCATCGAGTTTTCCGATCTCTTCGACATCGCCCGCATTCAAGCCGTACAGGATTCCTTTGCCGAAGCGGTAGGCGTTGCCTCCATCGTCACCGACCTGGTCGGCACGCCCATCACTCGCCCCAGCAACTACAGCCACCTCTGCGCCCAGCTTGTCCAAAAACCCCCGCAAGGGCTATCTGATTGTTACTGTGCCAATTCTAACCCTCCCGAAAGTACTTACGACGGGCCTTTCATCCAGACCTGCCCCAACAGCGGGCTATGGAGAGCCAGTGCCGGCATCACTGTGGGAGGCAAGCACATCGCCAATTGGCTCATCGGGCAAGTCAAAAGCCAGGCCATCAGCGACGCCCGGCTGCAGCAATTCAGCGTAGAAATTGGGGCCGACGCCGAAGCGGTTCGCCAGGCAATGATCGAAATGCCCGGCATGTCCAAGGAACAATTCCAAAAAATCGCCCATGCCCTGTTCCTGCTGGCCAACGAGCTTTCTCAAGAAGCCTACCAGAACATGCAGCAAGCCCGCTTCATCACCGAGCGCAAGCAAATGGAAGAAAAGCTCCGCGAACATCGCGAGCACCTCGAAGAATTGGTGCAGCAGCGCACCACCCAATTGACCGCCATCAACCAGGAGTTGGAGGCATTCAGCTACTCGGTGGCCCACGACCTGCGCAGCCCGCTTCGCGCTATCGACGGCTTCAGCCGCACCCTCCTGGAGGAACACGCCGGCCAGCTCAATCCGCAAGGGCTGGCTTACCTGGAACGCATTATGGCCGCCGACCGGCGCATGGGTCAACTCATCGATGATCTGCTCAGCCTCTCCCGTCTCAACCGCAGCGAGATCATCTATGAAACCGTTGACTTGAGCGCAATCGCCCACGACATCCTTGTGGATCTCAATCAGCGGCATCCCGAGCGCAAGGTCGAGGTTATCATCGCCAATGGATTGGTTGTCAAGGCAGACCGCCGCCTGATCAGCATTCTGCTCGAAAATCTGCTGGGCAACGCCTGGAAGTTCACCGCCAAAACTGATTCCGCCCGTATTGAGCTAGGCGCCGAGATCGGAAAAGCCCGTACATTCTTTGTGCGCGACAACGGCGCCGGGTTTGACATGGCTTATGCCGATAAGCTGTTTGGAGCCTTCCAGCGGCTGCACACCGAAGGCGAATTCCCCGGCACCGGCATCGGCCTGGCCACCGTCAAGCGCATCATCCACCGTCACAACGGCGAAGTGTGGGCCACCGGCGAAGTCAACCAGGGCGCCACGTTTTACTTCACCCTGCCAGAACAAGAAGGCTAGAAGCCGTCAGCCGTCAGCCGTCAGCCGTCAGCCGTCAGCCGTCAGCCGTCAAAAGTGTAACATCTTTTTTTCATTCGCGTTTCATTGGCGTACATTCGCGGAAAAAATCCTTTTTCTTCCATTCGTGCCATTCGTGAAATTCGTGGAAAAGCCTCTCCTCTTTCAATTGCAGACCAATTGCTTCCCTTCTTAAGCAAAAAGCTGACAGCTTAAGGCTGACAGCTTTCCTTCTGCGGAGAGGGCGGGATTCGAACCCGCGAATCCTTTCGGATTACGCGCTTTCCAGGCGCGCGCGTTAGGCCAACTACGCTACCTCTCCAGTTGAGCGAGCGCTATTATAACATAATTCCTGACAACTACTCATACACAGGGTAAAAGTTACCGAATTTGAGGTGTGTGGGCG
>JAEXTI010000173.1 GCA_023406965.1 Chloroflexota bacterium | reverse complement strand
AGTTCAGCCTTGAGCTCATCGGTGGTTTTCTCGCCAAAGGTAGAGAGTTCGATGTAGGCGATGTTGTTGTCGAGCATTTCGCCGCGCACGCTGACCATTTCGATGGTGGCGCGGCGGATGGTCACGTCAAAGGGTTCGGCCTCGCCTTCGCGCTGGATGGTGAGTGTCACATCGGTGTCGGCAGGGCCGAGAATGCGGCGCAGCACCAGGTTGCCGTCGATTCCGGTCATATCCTCGCCGTCCACTTTTATGACGATGTCATCAGCTTTAAGACCGGCTTTTTCGGCGGGCGAATCGGGCATAGGGCTGATGATTTTGACGTAATCTCCCGTCACATCGACCCATGCGCCGATGCCTTCATATTCGCCATCCATGGGCATGTTGGCCTGGTTATATTCGTCCGGGTCCATGTACGAGGTGTGCTGGTCGCCCAGAGCTTCCAACATGCCGCGAATGGCGCCGCGCATAAGCGCCTGGTCATCCACGGGCTGGTCCACATACTGCTCCTGGACGATTTGCCAGGCTTCCCAGAAGGGTTTGAACAGATCCTGTAGGTCGGTTGGGGTGACATCGGCGGGCACCGTGGATTCAACCACGGGCTGGTTCGCTGGGACCACCCCGGCGATGCCGTCGCCAGGCATGATCCAGCCGATAACCAATCCGCCGGCAAAAGCGCCTCCCATCAACAGTAAGGCAGCAAATACACCTAAAGCAATTTTTACACCAGTACTCATACTGACTTTCTCCTAATGATTCCGTATATGCGTTTCAAAGTGACTACTCAGAGGGTGGGGAAGCCCCTTTAATTTTAGGCGGGTAGGGGCAAAGCATGCCACATACACCTCAAACTCAGGCCTCTTCCGTTTCTGGCTGAGTAGTACGTTTAACATATCACAATTTGGTTAAACCAGGATGAAACTTGAACCGGTTTGTATAGCCATGCGCTTGTACAATATTCAGGGTTGGTCTTTCTTCTCTTGTAAATCTTTGACTCGCCTGGATAACTCCGAAAGCTGCTGGTCCTCTTTTTCCCAGGGGTTGAGCAAAGCGCGGGAGGTGGGTTTGAGGGCATCCAACGAGTCTTTGGGGTTGCCCTTGTTGCGCAGCAGCGAAAAGAGCCAGCCGTAGAGGCCGAGTGCCAGCAGACCGATGAAGACGATGGCGATCCAGGCCAACGGGGTAAGTTCTTTCATGATTCCAATTCCTTGAGGAGGGCGGGAAGCTGGAGGAGCGAGTCGATTTGCGCGTCGCAATCTTCGCCGCAGCGGCCTTGCCCAACCAGCACCGCGAAAATGCCCACGGCGCGAGCGCCCGCCAGGTTCTTGCGGCTGTCATCCACCAGCAGGCAGCGCTGCGGAGAGGTCTCCGCGGCTTTTTCCAGGGCAACATGGTAGGCTTCGGGCATGGGTTTGCAGTGCGGCCACAAATCCAGGATATCGACCACCGCTTCAAAGCATCCCTGCAATTCCAGGGCATCGATCACCCGTCCGGCATGGGCACGGTCGGAATTGGTCAAGATGAACCGGCGCGGCGCGCAGGCTTGAATTGCCGGGCGTAGGGCTGGATTGGGGCTGAGGTACTGGCGCACGGGGATATCATGGACAAAAGCCAGATAGTCATCCCGGTCGATGGGGCGGGTCATGCTCAGGCCCCGCAGAGTGGTGCCATAGTGGGTGTACAGGTCCTGGCGAATCTCGGGGAGGCCTTCCAGAGGAATGCCCAGGCGCTCGTTCATATAGCGGTCTATGCGCGCGGCAATCGCCCCCCACATGCCGTTGTTGGCAGGGTAGAGGGTGTCGTCCAGGTCGAAGAACAGAGTTGTAAAGCGCATTGGTTGCAATTATACACGCTGCGCCCTCCCATCAGGTATAATGAATTTATGCCTATTCGGATACTGGCGGATGAAGTTGCGTCGCAAATTGCCGCCGGAGAGGTCGTTGAACGACCTGCTTCGGTAATTAAAGAACTGCTCGAGAACGCCCTGGACGCAAAAGCGGCCCAGGTGGTGGTGCAGGTGGCTGAGGCGGGTAAGCGGCTGATTGAAATTGCCGACGACGGCCTGGGTATTCCTGCCGAAGAATTGCAACTGGCGGTGGCGCGACATGCCACCAGTAAGTTGCGTACGGCGGACGACCTGTTTAACATCACCACGCTGGGCTTCCGCGGCGAGGCGCTGGCGTCGATTGCTTCGGTGTCGCGCTTCACCCTCACCTCACGCACGGCTGACAGCCCGGTGGGGGCGCGCTTGAGGGTGGAGGGGGGGCACGTGGGCCTCACCGAGCAGGCCGGCGGGCCGGTGGGCACTTCAGTGCGGGTGGAGGATTTGTTTTACAACGTTCCGGCTCGTCTGAAGTTTCTCAAGCGCGATTTGACCGAGCGGCAGCAGATTGACGGGCTGGTGACTCGTTACGCGCTGGCTTATCCAGGCGTGCGCATTCACCTGTTCCATGACGGGCGCCCGGCGCTGCAAACCAGCGGTAACGGGAACCGGCGGGAAGTGCTGGCGGGCCTGTATGGGGTGGACGTGGCCCGGCAAATGCTGGAAGTGACGTTTCAGGCGGACGACATTGGCGTGGAGGGCTTTATCAGCCCGGTGGCGCTCACTCGCTCCAACCGCCGCGATATTACATTTTTCATCAATGGTCGTTGGGTGCAGGATGGCTCGCTGTCGGCGGCGCTGCTGCAGGCTTACCACACCTTATTAATGGTGGGCCGGTACCCGATTTCGATTTTGTTCATCAACCTGCCACCCGAAGAGGTGGACGTGAACGTGCATCCTGCCAAGGCGGAAGTGCGCTTCCGCCAGCCGGATGCGGTGTTCAGTGCGGTGCAGCGCGCCGCCAAGCGGGCGCTGTTGGCTTATTCCCCGGTGCCCAGCGTGGCTCCGGCCTCGACCTGGCAGCGGCCTTTTGACTCCTGGCAGCCGGGGAACCCTCCCCGGACCATCGACCCGGCCTGGGATATGGTCCAGGAGGCGGGAGAGCAATTGCCTCCACTTGCGGAAGGCGAGGCGCAAGGGCCGAGTATCTCTGCGCCTATTCAAGGAAGCCTGCCCTCGGGGGTGCTTCCGCTCCTGCGCCTGATCGGCCAATTTGGCGGGGCTTACCTGCTGGCGGAAGCGCCGGACGGGCTGTACCTGATTGACCAGCACGCGGCGCACGAGCGGGTGTTGTTTGAGCGCTTCATGCTGCAACGCCCAAAGGGAATTCCGGCGCAGGCGCTGTTGGAGCCTGCTTTACTGCAATTGCCCCCGGCGACGGCTGGACTGCTGCAGGATCAGATGGAAGTGTTGGAGAGGGTGGGCTTTGATGTGGAACCCTTCGGCCCCAACACCTTCCGCGTGCGAGCCATACCGGCGTTGTTGAGCGGGGCCGACCCGTTGGCGGCGGTGCGAGTGGTGGTGGAGGATTTTGAAGAGGACGAGGCTCCGCTGCAGGCGGAGATTGAGGCCAAGGTCATTGCGCGGGTGTGCAAACGCGCCGCGGTGAAAGCGGGACAAGCGCTGACCCTGGAAGAACAGCGCGCATTACTGCGCGACCTGGAGACGTGCCAATCACCGCGCACCTGCCCGCACGGCAGGCCGACGATGATTCATCTGTCTGTGGATTTATTGGAGCGACAGTTTGGACGCAAAGGGGCGCGGTAAGCACCGCGTT
>JAEXTI010000168.1 GCA_023406965.1 Chloroflexota bacterium | reverse complement strand
AGCCGCCCAACCATCATACATGCGTGTCTCAATCAACCCACAGGCCAGGGCCTGCCCCATGCGCATCCCGCCGCGCTTGATATTCCACGCCAGGCCCATGTCGTCCAGTACATTCCCGCGCACAGCTTCGTGCCCGCCGCTTCGCTCGTAAGCCTCCCGCCGGAAAGCCAGGCACTGTCCGGTTGCCGCCGCCAGCGAAGGCTGCGGCATCTTGCGCACAGCCAGTTCCGGCAGGTATGACAGCACCGTAAACGTCATCATCGGCACCACCAGCCGCTCGCCCCAGGTCTGGGTGATCTGCCACGGCCAAACCGCCAGCAAATCCACCTCGTTTTTATCCATCACCGCCAGCAAAGCAGCCACTGCCCCCGGCTTCCAGCGCACGTCCGCGTCGGTGAAAATCAGCACCTCCCCGCGCGCCTGTAAAGCCGCCTGGTGACAGGCCCAATTCTTCCCCAGCCAACCCGCGGGCAGTTCCTGGCCCTGCAGCAGGCGCAAGCGTGGATCCCCTTGGGCGGATTCCAGCGCCACCTGCGCGGTTCCATCCTCCGATTGATCATCCACCACCAGCACTTCCAGGTTCGGGTATTCCTGCGCCAGCAGCCCGCGCACCGCCAAAGCGATATTCCCGGCTTCATTCCGTGCCGGAATGATCACCGATACCAGCGGCTTGTTCTTGGGCTGTGCCGGGCGCAACCTGGGATAGGTGATCGTGTTCAGGACAGCAATCGCCGCCAAACCCAGCAGAATCACAATCGGCACGAGCCAAAATATCATAATCGCCCCAACAACCTCGCCAGCCAGGGACGCAGCCCGGGCGGCTGGCGCAGATCATCCCAGTGCTTGATTCCCAAAATCAGCGCATTCCCAACCCAAATGACCGCCCACTGCGGGTGGCTGGGAAAATAAATGATTCCCACGACAATCCCAAACAGCCCAAAGGCCAGCATCAACGCCCATCCGCTCACCTTCACCGTGCGGTACATAAAAAGCAAGAACACGCCAAAAATAATGGCTGCATTCCACAAGATCAAGCCAAACCATACCCCAAAGGTAACGGCAACGGCCTTGCCCCCGCGAAACTTCAGCCAGGGCGAAAACGCGTGCCCCAGCACCGGGGCCAGCACGATGAGCACCAGTTGCCACCCGTCCATCCCTCCCCGAAAGTACGCGAATCCCACCGGGATGAATCCCTTGATCGCGTCCAGCAGCATGGCGATGAGGAACCAGCGCCAGCCCAGCTTCCGGCCCACGTTCATCGAGCCGGGGTTGCCATCCCCCACCTTGCGGATGTCGCCCCCGCCCGCCACCCGCCCCACCCACACCGAAAAGGGCAGTGACCCGGCCAAAAAACCCAACGCCGTCCACAGCCACATACTCATTTCATCAACGCCTTGCGCCACGCCCACAGGGCAAAAACGCCCATTCCGGCAAAACCCGCCAATGCCGGGCCGGGCTGTTCCCAAAACACGCCCAACGCCACCACCTGAAACACCCAGGTGATGGAGTAAATCACCAGCAGCGGTCTTCGCGCACAGGAATGATCCGGCGCATTGATCGGCAGTAACCTCAGTTCAAGCAGAATCAATGTCAGCAGGGACGCTGTCGCCCACCAGCCCAGGTAATTACTCCACGGAATGCCGAAGTAACCGCTGGGCTCGTGCCACACCCACAGCCCCTTCAACACCATCTGCGGGTCCAGGTACAGGTCCCAGGCGGTGAAAACCAAACCGGATAACCCTGCGTAGACCCACTTGGACGGCTTCTCTCCGGCAATCAGTGAAGCCACGCCCCAGGACGCCGGCAGCATCATCAGCCACGCCAGGGGAATGAGCATGGGCACGCCAAACAGGTGCGGTTTCAATGCATCGGTGTAATGATAAGGTCCAAAAGGAAACCCGGTTTTGGAGCCCAACAATTCAACGCTGTAGGTCAGTACAGCCGAAACAACGACCATCATGCCCACCTGCCGCAGCCCATAGCCCATGCGCAGCGCCAGCAAGCTGGCAGCCAACTGCAGCAGCACCGTCACGGTTGAAATCGCTGGAAACAAATGGTCTCCAATCCCAAAAATCAGGATAGGTGTGAGCAACATGGTAACGACCCACACCGCCACCATTCCCGCCCAGGCCCAACGCAAAGCTCTCGCATGCGCCGGAACCAGCCAGTTCCAGGCGTTGATCAATCTCCCCGTTAAGGTTTTCATCCACTTCACCGCGCCACCCACCATGCCTTCGCCGCCAGGAGTGATTTTTCCACTTTGTTTGCGCCGGCGCGCGGCCCAAAAACACCATACCCCCGGCGTCGAATACAGGTATTAATCGCCCGGTAGATTTCCAGTGCGCTTTGCACGCCCCACCTTCCCGACGCCAGCATCGGAACCCCCAAACGCGCCTTCCGGTAATACGCCTCGGTGCGGTCGATTTCGAATTTCATCAGCTCGGCAAATTGCGGCGTCATGCGCTGCCCAGCGATATCCTCTTCGCTCACTCCAAAGCGGCGCAGGTCTTCTTGTGGGATATACACCCGTCCAATCGACCAATCGTAAGCCACGTCCCGCCAAAAATTGGAGAGCTGCATGGCAATAGCCAGCGCATCCGCATGAGGCAGTACTTCTTCCATTGTCAACCCGGGGACAATGCCCATGATATGGGTCATCGCCCGCCCCACGGTCATGGCGCTGCCTTCCATATACTCCAGCAAATCGGCGAAGGTCTCGAAGCGCGTCACCGTCAAATCGGCTTTCATGGCCTTAAAATAGGCCGCCATGAGCTGCGGCGGGATCTCAAAACGGGCTGCCGTATTGAGATAAGCCCGCAGCACATGGTCGGGGCTGGCTCGCACCTCAAAGGCATGCCAGTAGCTTCGCTCCCAATCTTCAATCGCCTCCAGCGGCGAGTGGAACCCGTTATGCGACACGTCCACCCGATCATCACCCACGCGCAGAAAGGCGTACAGCGCGCCAACGTGCGGCAATTTTTCGGGGGGCAAAAACCGGCTGGCAAAAGAATAGTTCTTGCTTGCCCCGCTCATAATGGATAGGCAATGCAAATAATCATCCTTCAGGGTTTGATCCACAAAATCCAAACCAGCCATCTTGACACCCGTGTTGCTTACTTCCATTCTTTCAAGATCCTTTCTGCAACCAGCTTCGCCGATAAATGCACCATCGGCATCCCAATCCCCGGATAGGTGCCTTGCCCAACAAAATACAACCCCCGAATATCCCGGGCCACATTATGCGGTCGGAAATAGGAAGACTGGAAGAACCCATGTGACAACGAACCAAAGGCGGTGCCATGCACAGCGTTGAAATCCGTCAGGTAATCTTCCGGGCTGTAAGTGCTCTCCCACACAATATGCTTGCGCAAGTCGGGATCCACCACCTTTTCAAGCTTCGAAAGCAATGTTTCGCGCAGTTGCGGTCCCGCCACTTTCCAGTCGATATTGGCCGTCAGGTTTGGCATGGGCGCCAAAACATACACCAGGCTGTGCCCTTCCGGCGCCAGGCTGGGGTCGGTCATGGTCGGCACGTTCAAGTGGAAGGAAGGATCCTCCGGCAAAACTTTGTACTTGAAGATTGCATCCAAATTGGCCTGGTAATCTTCTGAGAAGTACAACCCCTGGTGCCGCAAGTGGGTATAGGTCTTGTTCACGCCCAGGAACAACAGGTAGCCCGAGCAGCCATACTTCATCTTACTCAACCGTTGATCGGTATAGGTCTTGCGGTGGCGCGCGGGAATGAGCTTCTGGTAGGTATAAGGCAAGTCGGCGTTGGAAATGACCAAATCCGCCGCAATCTCCTCGCCGCTTTCCAGGCGAACGCCCCGCGTGCGCCCCGACTCGATCAAAATCTCAGCCACGGGAGCCTTCATGCGGAACTCAACCCCCATCCCCTTTGCCAGTTCCACCATGTCTTCCACAATCCGGTACAACCCACCGTGCGGATACCACATCCCCAGCGCCAGATCGGCATATGTGATCAGGCTGTACATAGCCAGCGCTTCAAATGGCGACAGCCCCAAAAACATCGAATGAAACGAAAATGCCTTGGTCAGCTTATCATCATGCTTGAAGAAATCCGCCACCTGCCGGTACATGTTTTCATGCGCCCCGGTCGAAAGCAGCCGCGTCAGCGCCACCGGGTTGGCCAGGTCGGTGATGCGGTCAAAGTTCCGATCGACAAAATCCATGCCCAATTCAAACTTCTTGGCCCCTTCGCCGATGAAACGGAACAATCGCTCCGCCGACCCCGGCGACACGCGCTCCACCTCCATCGCCAGTTGGGCCATGTTGTTATATAAATCCAAATGAGTCTGGTCGTGATAATAAATTCGATAGTTGGGATCCAACTGCGTGAACTGAATGCGCTGGTTCAAGTCCTGGCCAATGGCGCGGTAAGTATCCTCGAGGGTATCTTTCATCACCAAAATGGTTGGCCCCACATCCACCCGAAAACCTTCCTGCTCGAGGATGGTGCTTCTCCCGCCTGGACGAGACTGCTTCTCCACAACCGTCACCCCAAAACCATGATGCGCCAGCCGCAATGCAGTAGCCAGGCCGCCCATTCCCGATCCAATGATGACAACCTTATTCATAATGTTTTCCTCCCAGGTGAATGCAATGCAGATTTTGTAAACATTTTGTCTATATATTTATACAATATTTCAAGGAAATTGTAGCATAAAACTGGACAAAAAGGTTCTACAACGAATAGTTCATTCCATTGCCAAAATGATCTAAAGCTTCCCCCAGGCAATCCATATCTCATCAAATAGGAAAAGCCCTCTTACGAGGGCTTTTCATTTAGCAATTGTAGCCAGGTTTTCCTGGCCTGCCACGCTGTCGCGTGGAGTGCCTTTACTTCTTGGTAGCCAGGAAGCGCGTTACCTTAGTCTTGCAAACGGGGCATGTTCCCTGAGCCATCTTGCGGCCGTTGGGGGTTTCTTTCTCAACCCCGTCCGAAACTGTCTGTTTCTTCTTGCACTTGACGCAATAGCCTTCGAATACCATACTTTTTCTCCTTATAGAGTTTTGGACCAACACGATGATTGGTAACCCAAATGGGTTCCCCCTGGCAATCTCAGCCCGGTATTTCAACCAAGAACTGATGTCGCCTGGTTTTATTTATAAATATTATCATAAATTTGGCGTATACAATAGATGGGAAAAAACGGCCTTTTTGAGGTTACCGCGGTGAAATCCGCAACCAAACACAACCCGGTCCCCGCTCCCGGGATATAATACCTTTATCCTACTTGCGAGGTAATCCCATGTCTCAACTCCCACCCGAAGCCCCCCTCATGACCCAAGATGGCATCACCTTCCGCGACCTGAACAAAAACGGTCGCCTCGACCCATACGAAGACCCGCGCCGCCCCATCGAAGAACGCGTGGAAGACCTGCTCTCCCAAATGTCCCTGGCGGAAAAGGTCGGCTTGATGTTCCACAACGTCATCCCGGTTGGCATGGATGGCGAGTTAGTCGAAGGCATGAATTGGGGTAGGCCCTTCTCCACCCTGCACAACCTACTCGAGCTCAACATGAACCATTACAACGTGCATGCTCTGCCCGAGCCGCGCCTGGCTGCCACATGGTCCAACAAGCTTCAAAAATTGGCCGAGCGCACCCGCCTGGGCATCCCGGTCACCGTTTCATCCGATCCGCGCCACGGCTATAGCAATCTTGCGGGCGCCTCCGAAGTCACCGACGCCTTCTCGCGCTGGCCCGAACCGATCGGCCTGGCCGCCACCAACGACCCTGACCTGGTGCAGGAGTTTGGCGACATCGCCCGCCAGGAATACCGCGCCGTAGGCATCTCCGCTGCCCTGCATCCCATGGCCGACCTGGCTACCGAGCCGCGCTGGCCGCGCATCGACGGCACCTTTGGCGAAGACGCCGAACTATCGGCTCAAATGGTCGAAGCCTACATCCGCGGCTTCCAGGGCAAAGCCATCGGCCCAACCTCGGTGAGCTGCATGACCAAACACTTCCCCGGCGGCGGCCCGCAGAAAGATGGCCATGACCCGCACTTCTCCTACGGTAAAGAGCAAATCTACCCCGGCCATAACTTCAACTACCACCTGCCCCCCTTTGAGGCCGCCTTCCGCGCCGGCACCGGCCAGATCATGCCCTACTACGGCCAGCCCATCGGTGTCGAAGGCATCGAGGAGGTCGGCTTCGGCTACAACAAGGCCGTCATCACCGGCCTGCTGCGCGAAAAATACGGTTTCGACGGCGTGGTCTGCACTGATTGGAGCCTGCTCAATGAACTGGTCATCGACGGCAAATTGATCATGGAGGCCCGCGCCTGGGGCGTCGAGCATCTCTCCGTGCCCGAGCGCGCCAAAAAGGTGCTGGACGCCGGCTGCGATCAGTTCGGCGGCGAGGAATGCCCCGAAATCATCCTGGACTTGGTGCGCAGCGGGCAGATCAGCGAAGCCCGTATCGACCAATCGGCGCGAAGGCTGCTGCTCGACAAGTTCCGCCTGGGCCTGTTTGACAACCCCTACCTCGATCCCGAAGAATCGGCGGGCATCGTCGGTAACCCGGACTTCTGCGCCGCGGGCGAGCGCGCCCAACGCAAGTCGCTGGTCCTGCTCAAGCAAGGAGTCCTGCCCCTGTCCAACCGCCCCAATGTTTATATAGAAGGCTACCAGACCGACTCTCTGGCCCTCTACGCCGACGTGGTAGCCACGCCCGAAGAAGCCGACTTTGCCCTCCTGCGCCTGGTGACGCCTTTTCAAACCATTGGCGAGGGATTCTCGTCCTGGTTCCACTACGACGACCTGGACTTCAAGAGCCCCGAAAAAGAGCGTCTGCTGGAGATCATGGCCAAAGTCCCAACGGTTGTCGCCATCCACCTCGACCGCCCGGCCGTCATCCCCGAAATCGCCGAAGCCTGCGCCGGTCTCATCGGCAGCTTTGGCGCCGAAGACGCCGCTCTGCTGGACGTCATCTTTGGTCACTGGAACCCCACCGGCAAACTGCCCTTCGAACTGCCCCGCTCCATGGAGGCCGTCAAAGCCCAGAAAACCGACGTGCCCTATGACAGCGGCGACCCGCTCTTCCCCTTCGGCTTTGGGCTGAGCTATTAGGCTGGATCACAGAACAAAAGCGCCTCCCCTGCAACCTGCTCGGGAGGCGTTTTTCTGATGTAGGGGGCGGGTTCCCCGCCCCGCTCGCAATCGCCAGCATCCCTCGATGGGAGAACCCGCCGGCACGAATCAAAAAAGCCCTCGCTTGAAAGCTTCTTGTAGTGTCGGGGCGGGCGGATTCCGCGTCCCTCGATGGGAGAACCCGCCGACACGAATCAAAAAAGCCCTCGTTTGAAGGCTTTTTGTCGGGGCGGGCGGATTCGAACCGCCGACCTCACGGACCCGAACCGTGCACTCTATCCGGACTGAGCCACGCCCCGATACGCAGCAATTGTACCAGCCTTTCCCCATTTGACAAGGTATCGGTTTTCCTCGCCAAACCCGCCCGGCGTTGCCCCCTTCCCGCTGTATAATAACTATCTATGGACGCGTTGTATCTCTCCGTCATCGACCGCGGCGGTTCATCTCAAACCGCTCTACAAACCGCCTTGGGCCAATTCGCCGCCCAATCCCGCGCGCGCGTCCATGTCCGTTTCCAACCCTGGCAAGAAGCGCGCCAGGGTCTGGGTAAGGCCGGCATTCCCAACAACGGATCCATTGACATCGCCGAAGTCGATACCGCCTGGATGAGCGACGTGATCGCCTCCGGCACCCTGCGCCCCTATTCCGCCCACGAAATGGATCAATGCCGGGGAAACGACGAGTACCTCCCCGCCCTGTTGGAATGTACCCATCTGGCCGGGGAAACCGATACCTGGGCCATCCCCTGGCTGGCAGACACGATCCTGCTGCATTACCGTAAAGACCTGTTCGCCTCGGCCAGAATCAACCCCCAAATGGGTCTGTGCAATCTGGCAGAACTCCACGCGACCGCCAAAAGTCTCAGTGCCGCCGGGATCAACATCCCCATCGCCTTGCCCTGCAAAGCTTACCCTTCCAACCTGATCCGGGTCGTTGCCAGTTGGGTCTGGCGGGCCGGCGGAGATTTCATCCACCGCGACGGCAAGCAGGTTCTCTTCGATCAACCCGAATTCGTCCAGGGCGTCAAAGATTATTTTCACCTCTACCAGACCCTTTCACCCGAAGGGCGGCAAACACTGGAAACCGTCGGCACGCAAGAAGCCCTGTTCAAACACGACGCCGCCATGGCCATCGGCGGCACATGGGTCATGCAGCCCCCCTCCACTTTTCCCAACCCCGAATTCCTCCGCAACCTGGCCGTCGCCCGCCTGCCCGGAATTCCATTTGTGGGCGGCTCCACCCTGGTCATCCGCAGCGGTGTGACCTGCGAGCGTGAGGCTGTCGAACTGGTGCAGTTCCTCTCCACCTCTCCCTCCATCATTGCCTACGCGCGCCAGGCCGGGCTGGCCCCTGCCCGCTTGCGGGGCATCAACTCCCCCGAATTGAACGGCTCGCCCGCCCATGCTGCTCTGGTAGAATCCACCCGCTGCGGGCGGACCCTGCCAGCCGTCAAACACTGGAGCCTGATCGAAGATCGTCTCAGCCAGGCCCTATATTCGATCTGCACGCAATTATTTGCGGACCCCTATCGCTCTGCCGACAGCTTGATCACGCGTACCCTTTCCCAAACAGCTCGCGAACTCAACCACTTGCTCGCACAATAACTTCTCCGGAGTTGCAATGCCCATCCTTGA
>JAEXTI010000142.1 GCA_023406965.1 Chloroflexota bacterium | reverse complement strand
GGCTGAACCCAGGAAGCTGCAATACTTGGTGATCGCAGCCGTCAAGGTCGTCTTGCCGTGGTCGATGTGTCCCATCGTCCCTACGTTTAGATGCGGCTTGTTTCGGTCAAATTTCTGCTTAGCCATGAAGACTCCTCCTGAAAAGATCCCTGCTCAATACAAAATTGTTGTTAACTGTTCAAAATTTTGGCCTGCACTGAGGCACTCACCGGGGCGTAGTGGTCAAACTCCATAGAGAAGACCCCGCGGCCCTGGGTAGCCGACCGAAGCTCGGTCGTATACCCAAATAATTCTGCAAGGGGAACCAGCGCGCGGGCGGCCTGAGCATTGCCGGGACGCATTTCCATCCCTTGAATCTCGCCGCGCCGGGCTGATAACTGCCCCAGCACATCGCCTAAATACTCTTCCGGCATCACCACTTCTGTCCTCATAATCGGCTCCAGCAAGACGGGGCCGCCGCGCTGGAACGCCTCTTTGAAGCAGAAAATAGCTGCCATCCGGAACGCCATCTCGTTCGAATCCACTTCGTGGTACGAACCATCAATCAGCGTAACCTTGACATCCGTGACCGGATACCCGGCCAAAACTCCGCTCTCCGCTGCTTCCATGACGCCACGTTGAATCGGAGAGATGAATTCGAGCGGAATCGCTCCGCCCACGATCTTGTTCTCGAATAAGACGCCGTTCCCGCCCTCGCCCGGTGCCAGGTTGAACACAACGTGCCCGTACATGCCCCGACCGCCGCTCTGTTTGACATACCGGTAATCGACTTTCATGACCGGACGGGTAATGGTCTCGCGGTAAGAAACGCGCGGGCTGCCCACATTGGCCTGAACGCGGAATTCGCGCAGCATACGGTCAACCAGCACGTCCAAATGCAACTCGCCCATCCCCGCAAGAATCGTTTGCCCGGTCGCTTCGTCGGATGTGACCCGGAACGTGGGGTCTTCTTCAGAAAGTTTACGCAGCGCTTCGGCCATCTTGTCCTGATCCGCGGAGGTCTTGGGCTCAACAGCCACCATGATCACCGGTTCGGGGAAACTGATGGTCTCCAGAACAATTTGCGACTGCGCATCGCACAGCGTATCACCTGTAAAACTTTCTTTCAGGCTCAACACCGCGCCAATATCCCCCGCCCCAATCGTGGTCACGTCTTCGCGTCGGTCGGCGTACATGCGTACCATGCGACCAATGCGCTCGCGGCGGCCTTTGCCGGGGTTGTAGACCATCTGGTTGGTATTAATCGTTCCGGAATACACCCGGAAATACGCCAGGCGGCCCACATAAGGGTCGGTAACAATCTTGAACACCAACGCGCTGAGAGGCGCATTGTCATCCGGAGGGCGGGAAATTTCTTCCCCGGTCTGCGGGTCGGTGCCTACCACAGCGGGCACTTCCAACGGAGAAGGCAGGTAGTCGATCACGGCGTCCAAAACCAATTGGATACCCTTGTTGCGCAGAGCCGTGCCGCAGAAAACGGGCGTAGCTGTGCCAGCCAAAACGGCTCGCCGCAGCCCGCCTTTCAATTCTTCCACGCTCAGTTCTTCGCCTTCCAGGAACTTCACGGTCAGTTCGTCGTCCACTTCCGCAATTCGCTCCACCAGGGTGGCGCGGGCAGCTTCGGCATCGGCCTGCATGTTCGCGGGAATCGGGCGAATGCTCATTTCTCGGCCTTGCTCATCTTCCCAATACACCGCGTGCATTTCCAACAGATCCACCACGCCCTCGAACGCTGCTTCGAAGCCAATCGGCATCTGCATCGGAATGGGGTTGGCCCCCAACCGCTGGCGAATGGATTCAATCGAGTATTCGTAGGACGCGCCTACACGGTCCATTTTGTTGATGAAACAAATTCGGGGAACGGCGTACCGGTCAGCCTGACGCCAGACGGTTTCGCTTTGCGGCTCAACCCCCTGGGTAGCATCGAAGACAACCACGCCGCCATCCAGCACGCGCAATGAGCGCTGCACTTCAGCGGTGAAGTCAATATGACCGGGCGTATCAATAACGTTAATCTGGAAGTCTTTCCACTCAGCGGTAACCGCCGCGGAGACGATCGTAATCCCCCGTTCGCGCTCCTGAGCCATCCAATCCGTTACAGTGGTGCCATCGTCCACCGACCCGATTTTATAAGTTTTGCCTGTGTAAAACAGGATACGCTCGGTCGTGGTGGTTTTACCAGCGTCGATGTGAGCAATTATTCCTATGTTACGGCACCGTTCTAACGGAAAATTTCGTGCCATTTCAAAACACCTGCTTCAAGTAAAGCGCGTTCTACACTACCAGCAACAAGCCAGCGGCCTGTTACACCCGGTAGTGAGAGAACGCGCGGTTGGCCTCCGCCATCTTGTGGGTCTCCTCGCGCTTTCGGACAGCCGCGCCCTGGTTATTGAGCGCATCCATCAATTCGGCTGCCAGCTTCTCGGAGAACGACTTGCCCGTTCGGGCACGAGCAGCGGTGATAATCCAGCGCATGCCTAGTGCCAACCGGCGGTCAGAGGGGACTTCCAGAGGAACCTGGTAAGTCGCACCACCCACACGGCGAGGGCGAACTTCCATCATGGGACCAACATTCTTCAAGGCCTGCTCGAGAACTTCCATCGAGGCCTTGCCGGTCTTCTGCTGCGCCATTTCCAGGGCATCATAGACCAGAGTGGTCGCCAAACTCATCTTGCCACGTTTCATAATGTGATGAATCAAAGTGGTCACGATGGTGCTGTTATAACGCGGGTCGGGAAGAATTTCCCGAGGTTCAGGGGTCGTTCGACGCATTGTTTCTTACTCCATCCTCTCGATCTGAACTGATTTACTTGGGCCGTTTGGCGCCGTATTTGGAGCGAGCCTGGCGGCGTTTGGCCACGCCGGTCGTATCCAAAGTGCCGCGCACGATGTGATAGCGCACACCGGGCAAGTCTTTTACACGGCCGCCACGGACCAGCACCACCGAGTGCTCTTGGAGCTGATGGCCTTCGCCGGGAATATAGGCGGTTACTTCAATCCCATTGGTCAGGCGCACGCGGGCAATCTTGCGTAGCGCCGAATTGGGTTTCTTAGGAGTCATGGTGCGCACGATGGTGCACACCCCGCGTTTCTGCGGCGACCCATCCGTCAGGCGAAAACGTCGCTGCTTCAGGGTGTTCATGAACACCTGGAGCGCCGGCGACTTACTCTTCACCTTCTTTGACTGGCGACCTTTGCGAATCAATTGGTTGATTGTGGGCACTTTCTAGCCTCCGAAAAACGTAAAAACTCTACAAATCTTTTTCCAATAAGGGAGGCCATCGCTTGCTAAGATGGCCTCTCCTTGTAGAACACAGTGCGAACAGGGCAACGGGCCGAGATTATATCACGGGGTACTTTCTCAGTCAAGGCACCCCAAACTTTGCGGCCGGTCTAGAGTTCGTCCAACTCCTCTCCCAGACCCAGCAAACCCGTCTCAATCTTGGGCGGGCGCACTCGCTCTTCATCTTTTCCAAAGCGAATGACCTCACCGTTATCCATGACAGCTTCCACCGCCACGCCCAGGCTTTGCAGCTCTTTCACCAGCACGCGGAATGACGCCGGGATGCTCGGTTCCTCAATAGGCTCGCCCTTGACGATCGCCTCATAGGTAGAGACGCGTCCCTGAACATCATCCGATTTGACCGTCAACATTTCCTGCAACGTATACGCCGCGCCGTAAGCTTCCAGCGCCCACACTTCCATCTCACCAAAGCGCTGGCCGCCGAATTGAGCCTTACCGCCCAAAGGCTGCTGCGTCACCAGGCTGTATGGGCCTGTCGAGCGAGCATGCACTTTGTCTTCCACGAGGTGGTGCAGCTTCATCATTGTCATCACGCCGACCGTCACCGGCTGGTCATAAGGCTGGCCGGACTTGCCGTCGCGCAGGACTTTCTTGCCCAAAATCGGCAAGGGATACCCGGTCTTGCGCATAAAGGCCACCGCCTGGTCGCGCACCTGGCTATCCTCGGTCTTGCTAACGTCCTGTTCCATCGCTTCCAGCCACAGGCGCAGGCAAGCTACCACGGCGCGCTCATCGCGCTCCTCGCCCTTGAATGCGTTCAAGCTGGACTCTTCGAATCGCATAATATCTTCGGGCGCAAATCCTCTCTCCCGCAGCCATTCCACAACCGTGGAGCGGCGCGCAAAGGTGGGATCGTTCTTCAGATTGCTGACGTCGTACCCCTTTTCGCCTAACCACTGCTCCAGGAACAGCAGGCGAACTTCATCGTCGTCCTCAATCGACTCGACAGAATACTCCATCGAATTGAGCCACTCCCAGGCCCGCTCGGCCATTTCACGCCAGGCGGCATCCATCAACCAGGCTCGCGCCAATTCGGCTTCGATTTCGGCTTCGTCTGCGCCGTCAAACACCGGGGTAATGGCGCGGAAGCCCATCGACTTCGCGGCCCATCCCAAATGGGTTTCGAGTACCTGGCCGATATTCATACGACCGGGCACGCCCAACGGATTGAGGATAATGTCCACCGGGGTGCCGTCGTCCAGGTAGGGCATATCGCCCACCGGAACCACGCGAGAAACCACACCCTTATTTCCATGGCGTCCAGCCATCTTGTCACCCACCGTGATCTTGCGGCGCTGGGCAACCGAGACGCGCACCATCATATCCACACCCGCCGACAAATCAGAGTTGTCTTCGCGAGTGAACACCTTGACATCCACCACCTTACCGCGCTCACCATGAGGCATGCGCAACGAGGTGTCTTTCACATCCCGCGACTTCTCGCCGAAGATGGCGCGCAGCAAGCGCTCTTCCGGGGTCAGTTCTTTCTCGCCCTTGGGGGTAATCTTACCCACCAGGATATCGTTGGGGCCAACCTCTGCGCCGATGCGGATGATGCCGTGCTCGTCCAGATCCTTAACCGCGTCCTCGCCCACATTGGGGATGTCGCGGGTGATCTCTTCGGGGCCGAGCTTGGTGTCGCGGGCTTCCACTTCGTATTTCTCGATGTGCACCGAGGTGAACTTGTCGTCCTGCACCAGGCGCTCCGAGATCAAGATGGCGTCTTCAAAGTTGCCACCTTCCCAAGAAAGGAAAGCCACCACCACATTCTGGCCCAGGGCCAAATGCCCGTTGACGGTCGAGGACGAGTCCGCCAGCACGTCGCCGCGCTTGACGATCTGACCCTTTTCAACCGCTGGACGCTGGTCAATGCACGTGCTCTGGTTCGAGCGCTGGTATTTGCGCAGTGTATAAGACCGCAATCCAGATTCCGTGCGAACCTGCACCTGGCGACCGGTCACCGAGATAACTTCACCAGCCTCATCAGCCACCATCACCTGGCCCGAATCGCGCGCGGCAAAGGATTCCATACCGGTCGAAATCATGGGCACTTCCGCCGCAATCAACGGCACGGCCTGAGCCTGCATGTTCGAACCCATCAAGGCGCGGTTCGCATCATCGTGCTCGAGGAAGGGGATCAGCGCGGCGCTAATACCCACCACCTGGTTCGGGGCCACATCCATATAATCGATGCCGTCCGAAGCCGTCACGGTGAAATCAGAGTGCTCGCGGCAAGAAATGCGGTCTTCGACGAACTCGGCGTAATCGTTCAAAGGCGAATTTGCCTGCGCGATCATGAATTTGTCTTCAGCGTCCGCCGAGAGGTAACGCACTTCGGTCGAAACATAAGGCGTCACAAAGATGGTCGATTTTTCCAGTTTGGCAATCGCCGGCAGCATTTCGGCAGTCACGCGCTGACCCTCGGCGCAAATCACTTCGCCGGTCTCGGGGTCAGTCAGCGTCTCGCGCAGCTTGCGTCCTTCCAGGCGAGGATCGCTGGAGGACATATTGCGGATCACGCGGCGATAGGGGGTCTCAATGAAACCGTACTCGTTCACCCGCGCAAAACTGGCCAGGCGGCCGATCAAACCAATGTTCGGGCCTTCCGGGGTCTCAATCGGGCAAATGCGCCCGTAATGCGAATGGTGCACATCGCGCACATCAAAGCCGGCGCGCTCGCGGCGCAAACCGCCGGGACCCAAAGCCGAAAGGGTGCGCTTGTGACGCAGTTCGGCCAACGGGTTGGTCTGCTCCATGAACTGGGACAGTTGGCTGGAGCCGAAGAACTCGCGCAGGGCAGCCACTACCGGGCGAATGTTCACCAGCGAAACCGGGGTCACCTGATCCTGGTCGCGAATGGACATGCGTTCTTTGATCACCCGTTCCATGCGGCGCAAACCAATGCGCAGCTTGTTCTGGATCAACTCACCCACCGTTTTCACGCGGCGATTACCCAGGTGGTCGATATCGTCCTTGTCCACCACCTCGTTGTTGATCTGAATCATGCGACGGGTCAGGTTGAGAATATCCCACTTGGTGATCGTGCGGTGCGGCACCGGGATGCGTTCGGTCAGGTCCAGCTTCTGGTTGAGCTTGTATCGACCGACGCGTTCCAGGTCATAGTGGCGCTGATCGAAGAGCTGCTCGATCAAGAAAGCCTTAGCGTTGTCCAGCGTAGCCGGGTCACCCGGGCGCATGCGCTTGAAGAACTCGATCAAAGCAGCCTGGGCAATGGTCACCCCGCCGCTCAAATCCCAAACCGGCTCCTGTCGCATGGTCGAGGGCAGGAACAGGCGCTCGGTATTATTATCGACATCCTGGAACAAGGACAATAATTCCTCGTCCGAGCCGACCTTAATCGGGGAATCGCCCGCCAGCCCGTCATCGACGGCTGCCAGCGCGCGCAGGAAAATCGTGATCGGAACGGTGCGCTTGCGGTTGAACTTGAGAATGAGGTAGTCGTTCTTGCGGGTCTCAAATTCCATCCACGCGCCGCGATCAGGGATCAGCTTGGCCATCGCCAGGCGGCGGCCAGTCGTGCGGTCCACCGGGGCTTCGAAATAAACGCCCGGGGAACGGATGAGCTGAGACACGACCACACGCTCGGTGCCGTTGATGATGTAAGTGCCCTTTTCAGTCATTTCGGGGAAGTCGCCCAGGAAGATTTCCTGGCGGATGGGCTCCGGGATCTCCGGCCCAGCCAGCAGCACCGACACATACAGTGGGCTGGCGTAGGTCAGGTCCTTTTCGACACACTCGTCAATAGAGTGCTTCGGGTCGCCGAACCAGTAGCGCAAATTGAACTGCTGCGCTTCAGGCGAGCGGCCAGGGAAGTAAAGCTTCATCCCCTTGTTATAGGACTCGATCGGCGAAATTTCGTCGAACAAGTCGGACAATCCTTCACTCTTTAGGCGCCGGAAGGAGTCCATTTGGACTTCGATCAAATCGGGCAATTCGAACAAATCCGGAATGCGCGCGTAAGACTTCTTGTTTGGCATATCGGAAGCCATGCTCATCTCCTGGTACAAAAACTAACCGGCAAACGCTGGGTAACCACCCGGCATAATCTAGGCAGTATACGCGAAAGACAATTATAACGCAAGCTGGGTGGCTTGGTCAAGCCCCAGATTTCCGTTTTGATAGAAGTGGATGGGTGGGTTACTTCCCTGCAAGGGCAACTCGCTTCATAATTTCTGCAAAACCTGCCACCATATACTCCTCAATTTCCTGAGCGGTCTTTTCATAATCCTTCAATGTCAACCCAAAAGGGTCTTCCACGTTTTTGGCTGGGCCGCTCATCTCGCTCAACAAGAAAATTCGGCCTGCCAAGCGCGGAAATTCAACCCGTAAAGCCTCTTTATGGCTCGTTTCCATCGTCAGCACCAGATCAAACATCTCCAGGAACGCCTCTGAGACCTCTTTTGAACGGTGTCTGCTGATATCCAGGTCACGGGAAGCCATCGCCTTGACCGAATTGGCCGAGGCAGGCTGGCCTTCGTGTGCCCAGGTGCCCGCCGAATCGACCAGCCACTGCTCCCAATCCTCGCGCTCAGCCTTCAGGCGCGCAAGGAACAGCGCCGAGGCCATCGGCGAGCGGCAAACATTGGCTGTGCAAACAAACAACACTCCCGGCATTTTTAATGATCGTCCATCGAGATCACTTGCTGGCCCCAACGGTGCCAGCCCGAGCCGAAGCGTTCGTTGATTATCTTCCTGCCTTCGCCGGGGCTTTCCAAACCCATCAGTTCCATGTCCGCATCCACCATGATGCGCACCAGTTCGCGGAAGTGCACTTTCGGCTCCCAGCCCAATTCGGTGCGAGATTTGATAGGATCAGACAGCAAGTAATCGACCTCGGTCGGGCGGAAGTAACGCGGATCAATCTTGACATATTCGTGCCAGTCCATGTCCACGTAGCCAAAGGCTTCGTCCAAGAACTCGCGGATCGTGTGCGCTTCGCCGGTGCCAATAACGAAATCGTCAGCCTTATCACGGTTGAGCATCAGCCACATCGCCTCCACATACTCGGGCGCATACCCCCAGTCGCGGCGCGAATCCAGGTTGCCCAGGTACAACGTCTTTTGCTTTTCCGCGATGATAGAGGCCAGCGCGCGGGTGATCTTACGCGTGACAAACGTCTCGCCGCGCCGCGGGCTTTCGTGGTTAAAAAGAATGCCGTTGCAGGCGTACAGATTGTAGCCTTCGCGGTAATTGCGTGTCACCCAGTAAGAATACACCTTGGCAGCAGCATAAGGGCTGCGCGGCTCAAAAGCGGTCAGTTCGTTTTGCGGAGGCCTGGCGCCGCCGAACATCTCGCTGGAGGATGCCTGGTAGTAGCGCGAGTTGACGCCGCTCTTGCGGATGGCTTCCAGAATGCGCACGGTACCCAGCCCGGTGACGTTACCGGTAAACTCCGGCATGTCGAAGCTCACGCGCACGTGGCTCTGCGCCCCCAGGTGGTAGACCTCTTCAGGGCGAATGTTGTAGATCAACTCCAGCAGCGAATCTGCTGCCGTCAAATCACCATAATGTAAGTACAGGTGCACAGGCTCGCCGTTGGCATGTGGATCATGATAGATATGATCGATGCGCCGGGTGTTGAACGTGCTGGCCCTGCGAATCATGCCATGCACTTCATACCCTTTTGCTAAAAGCATCTCCGCCAGGTACGAACCGTCCTGCCCGGTGATGCCGGTAATCAACGCTTTTTTCACAAACAACCTCCTGAACATCAGAGAACCGGGACACCCCCAGCCCAACCTGCAAGTATACCAGCAAGTTCTCAATTTTCAGGATTTTTGTCCCGAATTCCGTTAAATTCAGATATCCCCACGCATCCACCCCTATATGGTTATAATTAACCAACCCCCGCACCCAAAGGAGCCGCCCGTGGCCGCATCAAAGTCCTTCCGCTACACCCTCTTTGCCCTGCTCTACTTCGCGCAAGGCGCCATCATGAGCTACTTCACCGCGCTCAACGCCGTCTACCTGCTCTCCTTCGATGTCAGTCTGACCCAAATCGGCCTGATGGGCGCCATCGCCCTCATTCCATTCGTCCTCAAAATCTTCATGGGCATGCTCAGTGACCGGGTCAACTTGCTGGGCTTTGGACACCGCAAGCCTTACATCATCATCGGTCTGCTCATCCAGGCTGTCTGCCTGGTGATTGTCCCCACCATCAACCCCGCGCAGAACTTTGCTCTCTTTGCCTTGTTGGGCTTCCTGCTCATGGCGGGCATGGCCCTCTACGATACCTGCACCGACGGTCTGGCCCTCGATACCACCTCACCCGAAGAGCAAGGCACGGTGCAGGGCTTCATGGTCGGCGGGCGCGCCCTGGGGGTGGTGGTCCTTTCTGCCGTCATCGGCCTCATCGCCCAACACTCCTCCTGGGCAGTCATGTTCTACACCCTGGCCGGCTTATCCCTGCTGCCGCTCCTGCTGGTGCTGGGCGCTCGCGAGGCTCCCCGCCCCGCCGAGCGGAAATTTGAATGGGGCGCTTTCAAAGCCTTCGCGAATAAGAGTATCATCGCCCTGGGTCTCCTCGGCGCTTTGTATTCACTGATCATCAATGGCGCCAACCAGATCGTCAACCCCTTTATGCAAGCGGAATTTGACATCAGCGTATCCACCGCCGGATTTCTGACCACTGCCTGGGGCATCGGCGTGGTGTTGGGCGGCCTCAGCGGCGGTCGCCTGGTGGACCGTTTCGGGCAAAACCGCGCCGTCTGGGTCGCCCTGACCATCGCCGGGGTGTCCATCCTGGCCCTGGCCGGCATCGTTGCGCCCTGGCTGGCCTGGCCTCTCATCATCCTCTTTGGCCTGGCCTTCGGATATTACGAAACCGTCTACTTTGCTATTTCCATGCGCGCCAGCGATCCGCGCATCGCCGCCTCCATGTTCTCCATCCTCATGGCCGTAGCCAACATCGGCACCGGCATCGGCCTGGCGCTCAGCGGGGCAATGGTCGACTCGCTCGGCTACCGGCTCACCTTCATCATCATCGCCCTGCTGAACCTGCTGGCGCTGCCGCTCATGCCTCTCATATTCACTCAAAAAACAGCCCATGTCCTCCAGGAGGCCTGATATGACCCCCTCTCCACTCACCACACTGGTCTTTGATTGGGGCGACACGCTCATGCGTGTCTTCCCCGAGTATTCCGGCCCCATGGCATCCTGGCCCCAGGTCGAGGCCGTGGAAGGCGCGGCGCAAGCCCTTTCCGCGCTGTCCGAGCATTACCGGCTGGTGGTTGCCA
>JAEXTI010000053.1 GCA_023406965.1 Chloroflexota bacterium | reverse complement strand
TGGGCAAGTGGGTAGAAACCCTATCGCCCGGAGAATAGACCCTGAGATCAGGTGACCGATGTTTTCAAATTGCGATTGCAATAGAGATAAGGCTTTTCTATGAAGAATGCCAGTTTGATGCAAAGTCAAAAAGAACACATTCTTAGCGAACTGCGCCAAGTTCGCAGCGAAATCATCGCAGCCGTCCAACAACTGCTCCCGGATCAGCGCAGCGAAATCTTCCTGGGCACATGGTCGGCCGAGGATTGTCTGGCCCATCTGGTTGGTTGGGATTACACCAATATCGAGGCTGCCAAAGCCATTCAAAATGGATTATTGCCTGAATTCTATGCTTATCGTGACAAAGATTGGCAAGGATATAACGCAATCCTGGTCAATAAGTACAAACTCAAAGATTGGGACGGGCTAATCGAGTCGGTTCACACTTCGCATCAGCGCCTGAGCGAATACTTTGAGCAACTCCCCGTAGAAATCTTCTTCAAGGATTGGGGCGTGCGCTATAAGGGGTACAAGGTTATCATCTCCAGGCTCCTGGAAGCAGACACCAAAGATGTGCAAGTGCACCTGAAACAGATCACCTCCCATTTTGGCGTCCAAATCTTATTGTGATAAGTGCAGCCCCAATTGTGGTAAACTATCAGCCGCACTCACGCTCAAGCATCCCTTAAGCGTCCACTAACCATCTTCGGAGAGTCGCCCCTATGGTACGAACGAGATTTGCCCCCAGTCCCACCGGTTACATGCACATCGGCAACCTGCGCACTGCGCTTTACGCTTACCTGTTCGCTAAACGCCACGACGGAAAGCTCATTTTGCGCATCGAAGACACCGACCGCAAGCGCACCATGCCGCAAACGATCCGTGTAATCTATAACAGCCTGGAGTTGGCCGGAATCGATTACGATGAGGGTCCCGAAAAAGACGGGGGATACGGTCCCTATACGCAATCTCAGCGCCGGGATATTTACAACCGCTACGCCGCCGAAGCGCTGGAAAAAGGCCTGGCTTACCGCTGCTTCTGCACGAACACAGGCGAAAAAGCTGCCAAAACCAAGGTGATTGAACGACGCGACCCGTGCCGCACACTGACTCCGGAGCAAGTTCAGGAGCGCCTCGCTCAAGGTTTGGCTTTTGTCATTCGCCAGCGCATCCCTGACGAGGGTACCAGCACCTTCCACGACCACGTCTTTGGCGAGATCACCGTCAAGAACAGCGACCTCGACGATCAGGTCTTGCTCAAGTCCGATGGCTTCCCCACCTACAACTTCGCCAATGTCATCGATGATCACCTCATGGGCATCACCCACGTCATCCGGGGCCTGGAATATCTTTCATCTACCCCCAAGTACAACCTGCTTTATGCGGGCTTTGGCTGGCCTACCCCCGAATACATCCACTTGCCGCACATCACCAAAGAGAACGGGCGCAAACTGAGCAAGCGCGAAGGCGACGCCTCTTTTGAAGACCTGCTGGCCAAGGGCTATCTACCCCAGGCGGTCGTCAACTACATTGCCCTGCTGGGATGGAATCCCGGCGACGAGCGCGAATTTTTCACCCTCCCCGAATTGATCGCGGCCTTCGACATCGACCGCATCAACAAATCCAGCGCATCTTTCACGCTGGTCAAGCTCGACTGGCTAAACAGCCAGCACATCCGCGCTTTGCCCCCCGAAGCATTCCACCAGATCGCCCTGCCTTACTACCCCGCTGAAGCCGTGCAGCGTTTCGACGTCGCCGCCATCAGCCGCCTCATCCAGTCGCGCGTCATTCGCCTCACCGACATTCCCCAGATGGTCGAATTTCTCCTGCACTTGCCCGATTTTCCCATTGAGTTATTCGTCCACGAGAAATCAAAGTCTACCATTGCCAGCAGCATCGACATTCTCAAACAGGCTCTCCCCCTCCTTCAATCTTTAGAAACATGGGAAAATCTTGCCCTGCAAGAATCCCTGAAGGCTTTTGCCCAGCAAACCGGCCAAAAAACCGGCACGGTCATGTGGCCCATTCGCATCGCCATCTCTGGCCTGCTCAACACCCCCGGCGGCGCTACCGAAATCGCCGAGATCCTGGGCCGCGAAGAGACTATGCTCCGAATCGGTCAGGCGCTAACGCGCTTGCGCCTGGCAGCTTAACTGGATCATCAAAACCAAACAGACACCCCTGAGGTCAACCCATGCAAACACTTACCGGAAAAGTTGCTCTGGTCACCGGCGCCAGCCGTGGAATCGGGAAAGGCATAGCCCTCGGATTAGGTGAGGCTGGCGCGACAATCTACATCACGGGTAGAACAGTCGAAGAAGGTAAATCCGCCGCTCACTTACCTGGAACCATTTATCAAACTGCCGGGGAAGTTACCCACCTTGGCGGCAAGTGTATTCCTCTGTCATGCGATCACCGTGATGACCAGCAAGTAGCGGCAGTGTTTGACCAGATCACGACCGAACAAGGTCGATTGGACATCCTGGTCAATAATGTGTGGGGCGGCTATGAGCACTTTACCGACGGGACCGAGTTCTGGAAAGAGACGGGGTTCTGGACTGCTCCCCTCTCCCGTTGGGACGCCATGTTCCAGGCTGGCGTCCGCGCCCACTACGTTTCCAGTGTCCTGGCAGCGCCAATCATGATTGCCCAACACAGCGGGCTGATAGTCAATATCTCGTTTTTTGCCGCCCAGCGCGATGATAAAGGTGTAGCGTATGGCGTTGCCAAAGCTGCCGATGACCGCATGGCGGCGTGCATGGCGCACGAACTTCGTCCGCACGGCGTTGCCGCCGTATCGCTTTACCCAGGGTTGGTGCGCACCGAATCGGTGATGAAAGCAGCCGAGTTCTTTGATTTGTCCAATTCAGAGTCTCCCCAATTCATTGGGCGAGCTGTCGCAGCCCTCGCTGCTGATCCCAATATTATACAGAGATCAGGCAAAACGCTCGTGGCCGCCGCCCTCGCCCTGGAGTATGGGTTTACCGATATCGATGGCAAACAGCCCCGCCCCTTATCGGTCGACGAAACTTAACCGATATCCATTTCCCGGCATCATCCCAACTCAGCTCCGGGTGTCACAGCGCCTTCAGTGCTGCGCTCAGATTATCCGGGGCAATTTTGTGCGCCCCCTCCAGAAAGTTTATAATCATCCCATCAACTGAATGACCGATGAACTTTGGATTACTGACCTCGTAAACGACCTGGAGGAATGCCGTTGTTACATTGGCTAGGCTACGAACTTCTTGAAATTTTTGGGCCATTCCGTCTACTAAAATCTCACCTTTTCCTGATCGGAGTTGGAGCAGCCCTGGCTGCATGCCTGACCTGGTATCTCCTTCCAAAACTCTGGCGGCGACTGCCAGTCGACAGAGGGCGACTACATGCTGTTGACTCCGAAGTGAGTATTGGTAAGCCGGTTGGAGCCGGCGTGATCATCATCCCCGTTTTTGTGCTGGTATGCCTGCTTGTACTTCCAATCGATGTCCGCTTTCTAGAAATCCTGGTTGTTATCCTGCTGGTAATGCTGGAAGGTTATCTGGATGATCGTACCCCAGGCGGGCTAAAGGAATATCAACTGGGGCTCATGGATCTGGGTTTAGCTCTTCTAGGCTCCTTCATCCTGTGTCAGTTCCAGCCTGTTCTGATATGGTTTCCGGTGATTAAAGCTGAGCTATTACTCCCTGCCTGGGCTTATATTCCCCTGGCGACCGCCTTAATCTGGGTAACCACCAACGCAACAAATTGCTCTGATGGAGTAGATAGCCTGTCTGGGAGCTTGTCGGTCGTGTCATTGATATCCTTGGGAGGCGTTCTATATGGGATACTGGGTCACCCTGGCCTCTCAGAATATTTGTTGGTCCCGTATTATCCAGACGGAGTCGGTTGGGCCACGCTAGGTTTTGTGATGACCGGGTGTCTGGTGGGATACTTATGGCACAATGCCCCTCCCAGCGCTGTACTGATGGGTGATGCCGGTTCACGACCAATCGGTTTTCTGACGGGGATATTGGTGATGGCTAGTGGAAACCCTTTCATTATTTTGATTGTGTCTGGTGTGATCATGGTTAATGGAGCGACAGGGTTACTAAAAGTATTCCTGTTGAGATTCTTCAAAATAGGAATATTCAAGAAAATCCGCTATCCTCTACACGATTACTTCCGCAAAGAAAAAGGCTGGTCAAATACACAAGTCTTGGTTCGGTTCGTT
>JAEXTI010000581.1 GCA_023406965.1 Chloroflexota bacterium | reverse complement strand
GGAAGCTGCGGATGCGGCGGTCACGATCACGCCGAAGAAGTCTACTTGACCCGCGAGGAATATATCCTGCGCCTGGAGCAGTACCTGAAAGACCTGCGCGCCGAAATCGTCTCGGTGGAACAAGAACTGACCGAGCTGCGCCAGACCGCTTAATTAAATTTCCTTCCCCGAAACAGGGAGCACAAAGAACAGTTCAATGCGACACATTGGACTGTTCTTTGTGTTTAATCCCCCTTTTTCCCTTACATTGAATTAGAGAAAGTCTTCGACCTCTGAGAAATCATGATGAGACTTTGAGAAAGTTTTCCAGAACTGGGTTTGCGGTCTTTCAGAAATCATGTTTTAATGGATGCATTACTCCATCTGTCCTAAGATTTTCTCGGCAGAAGGAGGTATCGAGGGGGGTGCTTGAAAAGGTGTATTTGGTCGCAGTAACATTGCGTTCACTCGGGGTTGCGATTTAAGGATGAAGGTTCAATATCGGCTCTTAATCCTGTGGTTACTGCTGGGAATTTTGTTCCTGGCAGGATATTTCTCATTACAACGCAGCCAGGTAAACCGCATGGAGGCGCTCGTCGCCCAACGTCGTCAAGAACTTGAACTGCTCTTCAGCCGCATCCTGGAACTGGAGGGCCAACCCCAAGCCACCCTCACCTTCGACTACACCTATTGGGATGAGTTGGTTGATTTCGTCTCCACAGCCGATTCGCATTGGGCCAACACTGTTCTTAGCGCCTCTCTCACCAACTACAACGTCCAGGCCATTTGGGTCTATGACCTGGAAGCGAATCTGGTGCACTTATCCACCTCTGCCCCCGATCAGATCAACGCCCCGCTGCCCCTCACCGACGCCCAAATCTTCGCTCTGTTTGCCAACACCCCCTATGCTCGCTTTAGCTACTTACTGCCAGATGGAACCGCCATGGAAGTTCACGGCGCCACCATCCACCCCAGCACCGATGTGGCCCACGCCACCGCTCCCCGCGGCTATTTCTTCACTGGGCGCATGTGGAACCAGGAACGCCTGAATACACTTGCCAGCTTGAGCGGCGCCAGCCTGCATATTGTGCAGAGTGACCAGATTGACCGTCAGGATGCCCTCCCCTCTACGGAAAACGATATTGTCGTCTTTTACGGTTTATTGGGCATTGAAGATGACACCATCGGCTACGTCGAAGCTCGCTTCCCCAACAGCTTCTTTCAGGGTTATACGCAGGCCCAACAGCGCGACTTCACCGCTTATCTGGTGTTTGTAGCCATCTTCTTTCTGGCCTCGTTCATTGCCATGTTATTTTGGTTGGCGCTGCCGTTGAATCATCTTTCAACGAGTCTTGCCAACCATTCGCCCCAGGCCCTTCAACCTCTCCTTGACAGTCGCAGCGAATTTGGGCACATAGCGCGCTTGATCAAAGAATTCTTCGAGCAGAAAACCCGGTTGCAAGAGGACTTAAACCAGCACACCCTGGTAGCCTCTGCCCTACAAGTCTCAGAAGAACGCTACCGTACCATCTCGGAGTTGATCTCCGATGCCGCTTTTTCCTTCCGGGTAACTACCGATATGAAAATCATCCCTGAATGGGGCGCCGAAGGCATTTCCCGCATCAGCGGCTATGACTTCGCCGAGATGACCACTCCAGAGCACTTCATGGCGGCCATCCATCCCGAAGATTTGGCTATTTTGCAGGAGCAATCCCTCAATCTGCTTGAGGGAAAAACGGTCGAGTTTGAAATCCGGGTCTTTAAAAAAGAAGGCGCCCTCATCTGGCTGCGCGAGAATCTATTCCCCATCCTGAGTGAAGACGGCAAGATCATTCAGGTGGTAGGCGCTGCCCAAGATATTACCCACAGGAAACAAGCCGAAGAAGCCTACCACACCCTGGTCAACCGCTCGCTGCAAGGCTTGGCCATCATCCAGGAAGATGAAGTGCGTTTCGTCAATCCCGCCATGATCGAGATGACCGGCTACACTCAGCATGATTTGGTCGGCATCAAGATCGATCAAATCATGCAAAACGTGCTACCCGAATCCAACCTGACTGCCAAGGACTTGTTTAATGTTGCCGGAGATACAAGCCCCCTGGTTCGCAAAGAAGTGAAATACCGCCACCGCGACGGATCATCACGTTGGGTAGAAGCCTCCATCATCCCCATCATTTTCCAGACCAAACCAGCCTTGCAGATCAGTTGCATCGATATTACTCAGCAGCGTCTTGCGCAACAGGCCCTGGAAGATCAGCAAATCTATTCTTCCAAGTTGCTGGATATGATTCACTCGCTGGTCATCCTCCTCGACGGAGTGGGCCGTATTGTCAGCTTTAACCCCGCCACCGAACGCCTCCTGGCCAAAGCGGGCGACGACATCCACCAGCGCAACTTTTGGGAGCTATTCAAACTCCCGCCCCATTCGGCGCTTTCGGAGGAGAACTTCGCCCAATTGGTGGACGAGCAGCGCAGTATCCGCGATTTGGATCTGCTTGTCAAAATCGACGGGCGGCCCTTATGGCTGTCCTGGTCCCTCAGTTACCTGGGTGACCGCAACAACAACCTCAACTACATCGTCCTGTTTGGCGTAGATATCACTGAGCGAAAATTACGCGAACGCCAACAGAATGCTATTGCTTCCATCGCCACCATTTTGCGCAGCCGCGCTTCCCGCTCGCAGGTGCTGGAAACTGTTTTGCGCGAGATCCGCGAACTGACCCTGGTTGAAACCTGTGGCATTGGCTTCCGCACACCCGACCAGCAGTACCTGTTCGTCGAATCTGTCGACGGTATGTATTCTGAACAATTGAGCGGGCGTTATCTTCCCATCAAGGGTAGCATCAGCGAGCAAGTCATCCAGACCGGCCAGCCCCATCTTAGCCACAACCTGCAGGAAGAGCCCCTCACAACCGTCTCGAATATCCGCGGCCTGAATGTACAATCCATTCTCTGGTACCCGCTTAGCGTTGATTCGGCCAGCCTGGGCATCCTCATTCTGGGAGACTCCGGCCTCATTCAGCCGGATTGGCTCACCGTCCTCCAGCCCGTGGCCGAAATTGCCGCCAGCGCCATCCACCGTACCACCCTCAGTGACGAGACCCAACGCCGCCTGCAGCACCTCACCGCTCTACACACCATCAACATCGCCATCGGCGCCAGCCTGGATCTGCGCATGACCCTGCACGTTCTGGCCAACCAGATTACTTCACAACTGGGGGTCGACGCGGTCGATATCCTCATGCTCAACCCTCACAACCGCACCCTGGAGTATGCCGCAGGGCACGGCTTCCACTCGAAAGAAATTGAGAAGGCGCGCCTGTGGGTGGGCGAGGGCCAGGCGGGGGGTGTTGCCCTCGAACGTCGCAGCCGCCGCCTGTATGACCCGGATGGCATCGAAGGCTACTTTGTTCGCGCCAGGCACCTGGAAGGCGAAGGATTCATTGCCTATCATGCCGTCCCGCTGGTTGTCAAAGGCGAGGTGAAAGGAGTCATCGAAACATTCCACCGCCCGCCCTACATGGAAACAGGCGGCTGGCAAGAACTACTCGAATCACTGGCCCTCGAAACCGCGATCGCCATTGACAACTCCGAGTTGGTCGAAAAACTACAACGCGGCAATCTGGAACTGCAAGTGGCTTACGACGCCACCATTGAAGGTTGGGCACGCGCCCTGGAACTGCGCGACCAGGAAACCGAAGGCCACACCCGTCGCGTGGCCTACATGACGGTGCGCATGGCTCAAGCGATGGGTATTCTAGGCAACCAGCTCATGCACATTCGCCGCGGCGCTCTGCTGCATGATATCGGTAAAATGGGCATTCCCGATAGTATTTTGCTCAAGCCAGGCAAACTTGACGAGGCAGAATGGGAAATTATGCGCCAGCACCCCCGCATGGCCCACGAGATGCTGGTCGTGATCCCCTTCCTGCGTCCCGCGCTGGATATTCCCCTCTCCCACCATGAACGCTGGGATGGGCAAGGCTACCCGCAAGGCTTGAGCGGCGAGCAAATTCCGCTCGCCGCCCGAATCTTTACCGTGATTGATGTTTGGGATGCGCTCTCCAATCCCCGGGTCTATCGCCCCTATGCGCTGCCCGAGGAGGAGATCCTGGCATATCTGCGAGAAAATGCAGGCAGCCGCTTTGACCCCCAGGTGGTTGACACCTTCTTAAAGCTTTACCCGATTCTTTCCCGCATCGAATAAGTGATAAAAAACCAAATTTGAGACAAGTGTGTGTGACGCACCCACACTTGTCTCAAATTTGGTAACTTTTTCGAACCTGGCTTAGAAGAAAGGCAGATAAACGCTTTCTGTCAGCAGCAGACAAAATGCCGAAAGCACACAAGACATTAGAAACAGCAAAAGGGCAATCACAAAGCGCTGCACCGGAGTCATTCCCAAAAAGGGCTGCGGTGCGCGTTTGCGCGGCAACGGCTGGCCCACAACCTCTTCATCAATGGGTTCGGGTTCTTCTTCAAACGTGGCTGAATTGCGTAAATCATCGAGCATATCTACCTCCCATTTTCTGCGGGCCGCAAATGCACATCTCCCGCCAATACGGTTTCTTCACTTCCATCGCTCCGGCGCAGCCGCAAGCCGCCTGCCGGATCGACTTCTATCACTTCTCCAGATATATTATATCCTGGCATGACAATTTGTACGACTTGTCCGCGAAAAGCCAGCCGCCGGTTCCAGGCATCCAAAAATTCCGCGCTGCCCAAAGCCGGACGCCAGAAAAAAAGCCGCTCCACAATCCGCTCCAGCACTTCCGCGCGCTCCACCGTTCTCCCTAACGCTGCTTCGATGCAAGTAGCAGGAAACAACAGTGCTTCTGGCGAGGGTACAGAAGAAGGTGCAACATTCACACCAATACCTAGTACCACGGCTTGCAACTGGTTGCCGCTCCAGACGGCTTCAGCCAGAATCCCGCAGGTTTTTTTGCCCTCTAACAACACATCATTGGGCCACTTGATCTGCGGCTTCAAAGCCCAACCCTGCTCCAACGCTTCGGCCACCGCTACCGCCCCCAACCCTGCGAACAGCCCGGCCTGGGCGGCTTCATCGGGCGAAGGACGAAAGATCAAACTGAATGCCAACGCCGACCCAGGGGATGTCACCCAGCGGCGATCCAACCGTCCGCGCCCGCGTGTCTGAGTGTCCGCGACCACCAATGAACCATCAGCGGCCCCTTGTTCGGCCCAGGCCAGCGCATCATCATTGGTTGAGCCGGTCTCTTCCAGGAAGCGGAACCCGGAGATGCCCAATCTCTTCAATCGGTCGGCGGTCGCCGCAACGTTAAACATAGACCCATTGTACACGATTTTTGAAACTACTCAGCCAGGGGTGGAGGAGGTTCGATTTTTTATGTGGCCCGGGTTGCCGGAAACCTCAATGCAGACTACAATTCAGTTATGAACGATACCCTACCTTCGGGCAAACAAATCCGTCTCACCAGCCTGTCCAGTTGCGCCGGCTGAGCGTCCAAACTCAACGCGGAAACGCTGGCGCAGGTTCTGCGCCCCCTCAACGGGATTTTTGACAGCCGGGACTACCCCGATCTGCTGGTCGGGCTCGACCAGCCGGATGATGCTGCCATTTGGAAGCTCTCCGAGGATCGAGCTCTGGTGGTGACCACCGATTTCTTCACCCCCGTGGTTGACGACGCCTACGATTACGGCGCCATCGCCGCCACCAATAGCCTATCAGACATTTACGCGATGGGCGGGCAACCTTTCCTGGCGCTCAACATCGCCGCCCTTCCGCCACACCTCCCCACCGATGTCATGGCCAACATCCTCCGCGGCGGCGCCGAAAAAGCTCGCGAGGCTGGGGTCGTCATTGCCGGAGGACATACCATTCAGGACAAAGAACCCAAGTTCGGGCTGGTGGTGATCGGTTTCGTCGACCCGCGCCGCGCCATGACCAAAAGCGGCGCTCGCCTCGGCGACCGTCTGGTGCTCACCAAGCCCCTCGGCGGCGGGGTGACTACCACCGCCCTCAAGCAACAACTGACCACCCCCGAAGAGTTGAGTGAAGCCGTGGGCTGGATGAAGCGCCTTAATCGCGATGCCGGTCTGCTGGCTAACCGCTTTGATCTGCGCGGCGCTACCGACATCACCGGCTACAGCCTGCTCGGTCACGCTCTGGAAATGGCCAATGCATCCGGCGTGGGTCTGGAGTTCACCTTTGACCAAATCCCGCTGCTCTCCGGCGCGCTCAAGTACGCCCAGCAATGGGTATTCCCCGGTGGAGCCAGCGACAATGCGCTGTATTTTGAAGCGCAGGTCACTTTCGACCCGACCATCAAAAACTTTGAACGGATGCTCCTCTTTGATCCCCAAACCAGCGGCGGGCTGCTCGTATGCGTTCCCGAAGATAAACTGCCTGCCTTCCTGGCCGCTGCTACTGAAATGTCCCAACCTGCCTGGGAAGTAGGTCGTGTGGTCAACGGCCAGGGTATTGAGGTGGTGCGCACATGTGGAACCACCTGATTCCGGCCTGGCAAGCCTGCCTGGAAGAAGCCTGGGCAGCTTGCTGCTCCGGATCGCTGCCCATCGGGGCGGTCATCACCAATGCCGCCGGAGAGATTGTGTCCCGGGGGCGCAACCGCTGGCACGAAACCCAGGGCGCCCCTGGCACAGTGTTCGGCTCGCGCCTGGCCCATGCTGAACTCAACGCTTTGCTGGCCTTTGATTTCAACGGTCAGGATCGCTTTGAATGTTCATTGTATACCACCACCGAGCCCTGCCCGCTGTGCATGGGCGCTTTGTATATGGCCGGGATGCGCTCCGTCTCTTTTGCGGCCCGCGACCCCTACGCTGGCAGCACCAACCTGCTGGGCACAACCCCCTACATGAGCCGCAAACCCGTGATCGTCAATGGGCCGCTCGATCGCGACCTCGAAATCCTGATCAACGGATTGTATGTTGGCAGTGAAATGCTGCGCGGACCTATCCCTAACCATCCCAGCGTGGACATACTTCGCGAAGCACAGCCCTGCGCTGTAAACCTGGGCAGCCGCCTGGCCGGCACGGGCTTGTTGCGCCAGTGGATGGATGAATGCATCTCTGTTCAGCTTCTTGTTGATCGGGCTCTGCTGCTGGTCGCTGACTGCAAATAGATCCAATAGAAAGAGGAACCTCCTTGCAAGCGTACAACCCTGCCTTTGCCAAAGTATATAACCTGCGCTGGGGGGCGTTCGCTGCCGACGTGGCCCCTCGCCTGCGGGATTTCTATGCCGCATCCCCGCTGGGACAATCGGGCTGCCGCGAAGTGCTCGATCTGTGCTGCGGCACAGGTGCCGGAGCGCTGCCTTTCCTTGAGCAGGGCTACCACATCACCGGCCTGGACCTCTCCCCTGCCATGCTGGAATATGCTCGTCAAAAAACAACGGAATATATCGAACGCGGCA
>JAEXTI010000562.1 GCA_023406965.1 Chloroflexota bacterium | reverse complement strand
AGACGTTTAACATCCCCGGTTTGTATTGTTCGTTTGCGATCATCCCGAACAAGGATCTGCGCAAGAAGTTCCTGGCGGCGCGGCGTGGGGTGGTGGGTGAGAGCAACTTGTTGGGTATGACGGCTGCTGCGGCGGCTTACCGGGAAGGCCGTCCCTGGTTGGAGGCTCTCCTGGCTTATTTACAAACCAACCGCGACACGACCGAGGCGTATATCCGGCAAAACATGCCCGGTTTGAAGATTACTCACGCTGAAGCCACCTACCTGGCATGGATCGACTGCCGCGGGGCGGGGTTGGGCGACAAACCGGCGGAATTCTTTAAGAACAATGCCCGCGTGGCCTTGAACGAAGGCTCCTGGTTTGGCGCGGGGGGCGAGGGATTTGTGCGCCTGAACTTTGGCTGCCCGCGATCTATGTTGATGGAAGGATTGGAACGGATGCGCGCTGCCTTGGCAGGACGATAGATACTGGAGAGGATCGTTTGACCATCGACCAACGCAAACCGAAAGGCTGCTGTCTGGCTGGATTGGGGATCATGGCGCTTCCCGTGGCGTTCATCGCCGGGCTAGCAGCTTTGTATCTGGTTTTACGACTGGCGGGAGCAGTGCTGATCATTGCCGACCCGTTGGAGAAGGCCGATGCCGTGGTGGTGTTGAGTGGGGGAAACGAGCGCCTGCCTGAAGCGGCGCGGTTGATGCGCGAACGTTATGGTGAATGGTTGGTCTTGACCGAAACGGGTGAAATCCGCCCTGGGGTTTTCGGCAGCGATGATTTGCGCGCCGAGGCAAACAGCCTGGGTATCCCCTCTTCGTCGATTTTGATTACCGAACGGACGGTGACCAGCACACGAGACGAGGCGGTGGCTGTGCTGCACCTGATGCAGGAGCGTAATTTGGGGTCGTGCATTGTGGTGACCGACCCGTTCCACACCCTGCGCACGCGGGTCATCTTCCGGGATATTTTCCGGGGTAGCGGAAAAGAGATCATCGTTTCACCGGTTCCGGCGTCCTGGTACCGCTCGCGGGATTGGTTTTTGTCTGCGCGCGGATGGCAGTACACCCTTCAGGAGTATTTCAAGCTGACCTTATATTTGTTGGGTTTCCGATTAGATTGATTTCTTGTAACGACTCAGAGGTCGAAGAAAAATTCCAAATTTGAGATGTATGTGGGGTTCTTCGCACCCCACATACATCTCAAATTTGGGCCGTTTCCGCCTCTGGCTGAGAAGTTACGATTTCTTATAACTCTTAGAGGATGAGGAATTTCATCTTTGTAATCGTAGTTTAAACGCAGCAGGGACGTCTCACGACGTCCCTGTTGTTTTTCAATCCGGGCAGGTTATGCCATCGGGGTGACATTCGCGGCCTGAAGGCCTTTAGGGCCCTGCTCGACCTCGAATTCAACTTTTTGGCCCTGCTTCAAAGAGCGATAGCCTTCCATGGTGATGGCGGAGAAGTGAACAAACACATCATCGCCTTGCTCGTCGTCACGGCCGATAAAGCCATAACCTTTAGTAGCATTGAACCATTTTACGGTTCCCACGAAACGATCAGACATTCTTACACACTCCATACATAAATTGAATTCGACGACGCAGACTCACCCACAAACCCTTCGTGCCGGACAGGCCTGCAAGCGATTTCAGGCGAATTCACAGCGTCTTGCAACGGGGCAAGGTTATCACGTCTTGGTATTCGTGTCAAGATTGGCTGTTTGGGGCATTGGAATCCTGCGCGGTCAATGCGGTGCCCTATCTCGGCAACTCTCAAAGAGCCGCCATTCGCCGGGTGTTTTCGCCTTTATAATGGGGTGGTATGGAAGATCGCGCCTCAATCTGGCGGTTTATCCCGCATATCCTTCTCCCGCTGCTGCTCTTGGTGCTGCTGGATGTTGCGCCGCTGCCACACAGCGTGCATAGCGGCCTGACGGAAGGTTACCGGGCCAAGGCTGGTGGGCAGGTTTCGCTGGCGGTCATCCATTTGAGGCGGGTGGTGGAACAGCAGCCCTGGCGCAGCGAATTGTGGGAGCAAATTGGCAGGATGGAGTGGGAACTGGAGAATAAAGAACAGGCCCTGCTGGATTTGGCCCGTGCCCGGCAGGTGGGCAGCCTGAGCCGCGAAGGCAAGATCCTGCTGGCCGAAGGGCTGGAGGAAAGCGGTGAGGAGGAGGCCGCTTTGCGGTTGTGGGAGGACCTGGCCCAGGTCGGCGAGGCCGATGAACAGGTCTACCGGCATCTAACCTTTCTATACCGGCAGCTTGGACGCATGGACCAATCGCTGACGGCGGCTCAAAGCTGGCAAGGCCTGGCGCCGCAGGACCCAGAAGCGGCCTTCCAACTGGGCTTGCTGTTGTCATTCAGTGATCTGGAACAGGCCCAGGCTCAAATGGCCAAGGCCGCAGCCATTGACCCTTCTTTTGCCCCGGCGCAGGAAGGATTGGAGCGAGCGGCAGGCTTGATTTTGCTCTCCGACGATCCGGCTTACCGGAGCACTCTGGTGGGGCGGGAATTGGCCGGTTTGGGCGCCTGGGATTTGGCTGAACAGGCTTTTCAGCAGGCGGTGGCGGCCAACCCCGATTATGCCGAAGCCTGGGCTTTTTTGGGAGAGGCGCAGGAGCAGTTGGGCATGGACGGGCTGGAGGCTTTGCGGCGCGCCGAGCAAGTCAATCCGAATTCCGTGCTGGCGCAAGCATTACTGACTTTAT
>JAEXTI010000550.1 GCA_023406965.1 Chloroflexota bacterium | reverse complement strand
TCGTTCACGACCAGCAACTCCATTTCGTTCACCCCGACCTCAGCCAGCGCCGGACGTACCGCCAATACACGGCGCATGATCTCTTCAATGCCGTTTTCTTCGTTATAGGCCGGAATGACAATCGATAGCATGGTCATGAATCTTTCTCCTTCTCAGTTGTTGAACCTCGCAGAGGTATTAGTAAAAAATCTTTCGGCCCGGTTTTACAACCAGGTCCTTACCGATTTCTTTGATCGGCCGGGCAGGCACCCCGCCCACGATGGTGTGGGGAGGCACGTCCTGGGTGACCACGGCGCCAGCCGCCACCACCGCGCCCTTGCCCACGCGCACGCCGTCGGTGATCACCGCGCCGGCACCCAGCCAGACATCGTCTTCGATGACAATCCCCTCGGCAGTGATGCCCTGCTCAATGAAAGGCCGGTCGGGGTCATCGATGACATGGTTGACCGCCAATAGCTGGGTGAACGGGGAGGTATATACCCGGTCGCCAATGGTCACGCCGCCCTGCCCGCGAATGATGGAGAACTCACCTACCAGGCTGTCGCGACCGATCTTGATGCCAGCGTCCGGCAGTCCACGGAAGTTATAAACATGCAGCACCGCGCCGTGCATCACAATGGTGTTCTCTCCAATGTCGATCCCAGATGGACAGGCATGCAGGTAAGCGCCCTGGTCGATATAAGCGCCCCTGCCCAGGCGCAGGTGGTTGGCGTAGCGCAGCCGCACGCCGCTCTCAATGGCAGCCCAGCCATCCATCTTAAGGATCAGGCGGTAAAACAAACCGCGCAGGCCAATCCCGATCACCGTAGGAACCCAACCGAAAAGCAGGTAGAGGAATTGCTCCAGCACGTAGCGGCCAAAACCGTCGGCCTGGCGGCTGATGTACAGTCCCAATCCGGCAATCACTCCGCCTTTTCCGGTGGCCCGGTTCTGCTGAACTGGTTGTTCCGTCATTCCCGATAAAGATCCTTCTCTCTGGCGTGCTCCGCCCCTTCGACATGACGGCCACATCGAGTGGGGGACGTATTATATTCCCATGCCCGGCCCCCGCCTTTCCTGGCGGGGAACCGGGCCGGGATTAACTTCCCTTCCCACGGATCAGGGGTGATGTGGAAGGGAACCAAGTGGCATTATTTACGAGTAGCCTGCTTTTGCTTTTTGGTCACCGAGTATGAAATGGTGATGGTGATGGCCGTGAGCAAAGCCAGGTCTTCCATGGTGAACCACCCCGCTTTGGGGTGCACCAGGGTGACGACGCCAACCACGCGCTCCTGAGTCATCAAAGGAACGCTGAGCGCCGAGCGAGAGTCGCTGGTGGAATTGTCGAATTCGCCACGCAGCCAACGCGGATCGTCGCGGGTGCTCTCCACCAACGCGGCGGTGCGGTTCGACAACACCCATCCCGCCAGTCCTTGCTTAGTGATGGTATCCAGGTCATCCAGCGAAGTCTGGTTGACCTTCCCCGCATAGGCTACGATGCCGTCCACAACATCACCCTTCTCATCCAAAACAATGACTGAACCGCTGTTCGCGCCCACACTGGAAATGGTGAATTGCAGCACGTTGGAAAGCAGATCGTGAAGGTTGAGGTTTTCGGCCATTTCCTGGCTGACCTTGTTGATCAATTCCAGGGAGTTGAGCGTGCGCGCAGCGGAAGCCTGCCCCAAAGCGGCAGCATCGCCAAAGAGGTCCTTGACCAGTGACAGGCCGGTTTCTTCGGCCGGCTCCATCACCACCTCGACCGGTTTGGGGATGCAGTTGAGCGCGTTGGTGACCATGTGGCAGAGCATCATGTGGGCATCTTCGAGTTGCTGAACCAGGTCGGAGTTCACAGACACATTCACCTGCGCAACCTTGGCCAGCTTGCCGCCCGAACGGCCGGTGAAGCCAATGGTGATGGCTCCGGAATGGTTGGCCAATTCAACGGCCTTGATCACATTCGAGGAATTTCCGCTGGTGGAAATTCCAACCACCACGTCCCACGGCTGGACGAAGTTAGCTAACTGCTCGACCATCATATTGTCATAGCCATCGTCGTTGGCATAGGCCGTAATCATAGCAATGTTGTCGGTCAGGCCGATGGCGCGGATGTTCGGCCAGCCTTTGTTTTTGGTGTTTTTTGCCAGGTCACACACAAAGTGCGTGGCTGTCGAAGCGCTGCCGCCGTTGCCCATGACAAAGACCTGACGGCCTTTGACGCGAGCCTCGTGAAGGATATTCACCACCTGGTCGATTGTCTCCATCGGCAGCCCGTCCAGGGCACTGCGCATCTCATCTAAATAACGTTCGATCGATTCCATACAATCCTCCTTCTCACCACAATAAAATGTTTCAACCCGACCTTACCGGCGCATATTCAGGATCACCTTGGTTCCATCCGGTTCCAGATGGAAAGGCAGCTCCTGCATGGAATGCAGCGCCGCACGGACTGCCTCCCGCCGCTCATAGGGGCAATAGAGCAGCAAGAAACCGCCACCGCCGGCGCCGGTAATTTTGCCTCCCAGGGCGCCCGCCGCAAGGGCAGCCTGATAAGCATCTTCAATCGTCCCATTGCTAATTCGGCTGGCAAGCTGTTTTTTCAACAGCCAACTCTGGTGCAGCAAGTGCCCCAGCGCATCCACGTTGCCCGCGTACAACTGTGTCCGCGCTTCATGCGCCATGTCTTTCATCTCGCGCAGCAATGCCAACCGCTGATGGATATTTTCTTTTTGTTCCGCCAGGATGGTATCCGCCTTGCGGGTCACCCCGGTGAAGAACACCAGTAAATTTTCGTCCAGGCGGCGCTTGATCAACGGGTCCACATCCACGGGGTCCGCCGTCACCGAACCGTCCTGGTGAAATTCAATAAAGCGCAAGCCGCCGTAAGCGGCAATGTACTGATCCTGAATGCCAATCGGCTTACCCAGCTTGTTGATTTCAATCTCGCAGGCTTCGCGAGCCAATTGCTCGGTGGTCACCAGCCGGCTGAGGTACACATACATGGCATGCAGGGCGCCCACCGTGACCGCGCTGGAAGAACCCAACCCCGACCCGGCAGGGATGTCGCCCAGGGTGAGGATCTCGCCGCCTTTGGTGATGCCGGTGGTGCGCAGCGCCTCGCGGATCAACTCGTGCTGAATCTCGTCAACGGTCTCAACAATTTCCGTGCGGGTGTAGCCTATGCGCAGGAAATCATCGTAGCGCTGCTTGATGATCACAAAGATGTATTTGTTAATGGCGGTAGACAGCACGCAGCCCCCCTCCGACAGGTAATAATCGGGGAAATCGGTACCGCCGCCGAACAAACTGACCCGGAATGGGGTCTGTACGATGATCATCTTCTACACCTCTGCTTAATAGGCCCCGCGCCGCAGCAGGACCGCTGGAATGGTGCGCCAAAGGAGCATGAGGTCCATCCAGATGCTCCAATTGCGAATGTAGTACATATCCATGCGGACGCGTTCTTCGTAGGACACATCGGAGCGCCCGCTCACCTGCCACAGGCCGGTGATGCCAGGTTTGACGGTCAGGAGGTTCATCCCGCTTTGTTCGTATTTCTCCATCTCCTCGGGAGAAATCATGCGCGGACCCACGATCGACATCTCGCCACGCAGCACGTTGAGCAGTTGGGGCAGTTCGTCAAAGCTGGTCTTGCGCAGCAGCTTGCCGGCCCGGGTGATGCGTGGATCGTCTTTGAGCTTTTGCTCGCGGGCCAGTTCCTCTTTGAGACCGGGATACTTCGCCAAAATTTCATCTCCGTTGATATACATGGAGCGGAACTTGAAGGCATCGAAAGGTTTGCCGTTCTGCCCCACCACGCGGCGGCGGTAAATGACCGGGCCGGGAGAATCAAGCTTGACGATGATGGCCAACACGATGGAAACCAACCCCACCGGGATGAGTAGCAATAGGGCCAGGGTGTAATCGATGATGGCTTTGAAGATCTGGTCGAAGCCCGTCAGGCGCACCTTGTTAATGGTCACCAGAGGCACTCCGGCAACGTCCTGAACGCGCATGCTGGTGGTGATGAGTTCATACAAACCAGAGGACAGGCGCAGGTTGACGCCGCTGGTCATACCAAACATTTTGAAAACAGCCAGCACTTCTTGCGGGGGAATGGCGCTGGAGGTGACGATCACCTCTTCGACGCCATTGGCGCGCACAATTTGATCCAGGTCGTCCAGACTGCCCAACATGCGTAGATTTTGGTGAAAGACCGTTCCAGCAGGAGCGCCGTCACCCACAAAGCCCAGCAGGGACAAGCCCGACGCGCGCCGGTCGAGGAACTGCTCGGCCAGGAGCTTACTCTCTTCATTGCTACCAAGGATGATGGCCGGAGACAAGAAACGGCCTTTGGTGCGCAAGTAATACACAAAGCGGCGGATCACAAAGCGCCCAACCGCAGTGAACAGAAAAACCAAGCCCCAGGTCATTAACATCCAGCCGCGGGCCAGGACGGTTTCGGTGAGGAAGTTAAAAATGATCACCAGCATCATGGCCAGGGTGGTGGCATTGAACAGCTTGGAATATTCGCGCAGCCCGCCCAGCAAGTTGTGCCGATTGTAGAGGCCGAACAGGAAGAAAATCAAGATCCAACCGGGGATGAGGATCGTTCCAACCTGGAGATAAAAACTCAACGAAAGAATGGTTTCTTTAAAGAACTCCGCTCCCCAGACGAAGCGAATGAGATAAGCCAGCACAAAGCTGCCGCTAATCATGAGCAGGTCGCAAATTACCAGAGCCACCAACAGCAAGCGCCGGTCGCGATGGACGCTCGCAATCCTATGGATCTGTCCAACCTGGAAATCAATTTTCGCTTTTGGTATCGATGCAAATTCGGCCAATGTGCCGCTCCTCATTGTCTCTCCCCCTTCCTGTCAATTTTTGTGAACGATACCGGTTAAATACAAACCGGCCATTCCGCTGGTGTGCTTTGTGGCCGGTTTCGCTAGTGGCTCGACGGGATTGCTGACCCCCCCTCAGAGATCAAGCGACCAAGAAAGAATCCCGTGTCATCGCCTCCACAAAAGAAGGAGTATTTAATTGTACCCTTACAAAA
>JAEXTI010000355.1 GCA_023406965.1 Chloroflexota bacterium | reverse complement strand
CGCGAGCCAGGATGGAGGACACCAGCATGGTGCCTACCCCCGGCAGGGCAAACACCGTTTCAGTCAGCACCGCGCCGGAAAGCAGCGAACCGGTCTCGATGCCGATGATGGTGACAATCGGGATCATAGCGTTGCGCATGGCGTGGCGCGTAATCACTTTCTTATAGACCAGCCCTTTGGCCCGCGCGGTGCGGATGTAATCCAGGCCCAGCACTTCCAGCAGGCTGGAGCGGGTCATGCGGGCGATGATGGCCATGGGGATGGTGCCCACCGCTACAGAAGGCAGGATCAAGTGTTTGAAACCGTCGCCCACGGCAGCCCAGTTCCCAGTAACCAGGGCGTTGGTGATCATGGAATTGGACAAGAAATACAGGATGAACCGATACAGACCCGACACATCGCCCAGGGCCAGGTGCTCTGAGATGGGCGTGAGGGCTATGCCGGCGGTAAAGCGCCCGGAAGGAGGCAGGGCAAAGGGCGTGCCTTTGAGCGTGAGGGCGAAGACATAGGCCAGCATCAAGCCGAGCCAAAAGACAGGCATCGAAACACCGATGTTGGCCAGGATCATGGTGAATGTGTCGATGATGGTGTTGCGCTTGAGCGCAGACACCACGCCCAGGAGGACGCCTAAGACGGTTGAAAAAATCATCGCCATGAAGGTGAGTTCGATGGTCAGCGGCAAGCGTTCGGCGATGACATCGGAGACGGGGCGGCCAAAGCGGATGGAGGTTCCCAAATCGCCGCTGAGCATATTGACCATGTAACGGCCAAACTGGATGGCAAGATTGTCGTTTAGGCCGTAGCGCTCCTTGAAGGCTTCGCACACCACTTCGGTGGCCTTCTCGCCTAACATAACCTTGCAAGGGTCGCCGGGAATGAGGCGCACGATAATGAATGTGACCAGTAGAATACCTACCAGCACGGGCAGCAATAAAATCAAGCGGCGAACAAGGAACTGCGCCATGATCCTCCAGTTCCCGTATTTGATATGTGGGTGCTTCACACCCACATATCAAATTGGGTCTTTTATAAAGGATGTTGTGGGCAGGATGACCCCGCCCACAACATCTCTATACGACGTCAGGGTTTACTGAGCGTTGAGGAATGCGCCGAAGAAGGCGCCGAAATACTCAAACGTGGTCGTGCGACCCTTATGGTTGGGGTCGGTGGCATCCCACTGCGATTTGAAGGTGGCAACTACATCGTTGGCGTCCAACTTCGCGCCGTTATGGAAGGTCACGTCCTGGCGCAGGTTGAAAGTCCATTCGGTCGCGTCTTCGTTGGCTGACCAGCTTTCGGCCAGGCCCGGCTCCACTTCCACGCCGCCCACTTTGTAGAACAGGAGGGCTTCGTAGATTTGCTCGCAAGCGCGCAGGGTTTCACCGTCGGTCTCATCCGAGCACCACAGCGCGGAAGGCTCACCATTCTGCACCCAGACCATCTGGTCGGTGCCGTTGCTCATGACAGAGAACTGCTCGTTGCCCAAGGGGCTGGCATGCGCGCCCTGCACCTCAGCCTTGAAGGCTGTGGCAGAAGCACCGTGGGCCACCGGGATCATGGGGACGTGCTGTTTGAGTAGGGCATTGGCCTCATCATACAACGCCTGGCGAGCGGCAGGGTCGGCCAGCTTGCCCGCAGCGCGGATGGGTTCAACAATATCGGGGAAGAGGGCGCCGAACTGCTTGTTGTTGTCGTTGGCGAAGTGATAATCATAGAAGTTGGTCGCATCCGGATAGTCGGCGCTCCAACCCAGGGTGTAGAAAGCTTCTTCACCAGCGGAGGTGGCGTCGATGAAGGTGGCCGTTTCCATTTCCTTCAACTTGACGGTCACACCCACCTCGGCCAACTGGGCCTGGAGTTCCTGGACCACTTTGTCGGGGGTGGGCAGATAGCCGCGCACCACATTGCGGTAGGAGAGAGTTACTTCCAATCCGTCGGCGAAGCCGGCGTCGGCCAGCAGAGCTTTGGCCTTTTCAGGATCGTACTCGTACCAGGGGTTTACATCAGAATAACCGGGCTTGAGGGCCGGAGGCGCGAACACGTCCGCCACCAGCGAGCCACCGGGGTAGTACTGATCGACGATGCGCTGACGATCAATGGCGTAGGCGAAAGCCTGGCGCACCCGCTCATCGGTGAAGGGTTCCAAATCGACGTTGAAGCCGATGTAGAAGATGTTCAAGGGAGGGCGATCATAGAGCGCGAGGCTGGAATCACCGCGAATGGCTTCGAAATCCTCGGGAGCGGGGTTATCGATGCCATCCACCTGGCCGGACTGGAGCTCGAGCAGACGCTGAGCAGACTGTTCGGACCAGCGGAAGATGAGGTTCTTGGCCGATGCGGCCGTGCCCCAGTAGTTTTCGTTGGCTTCGAAGACCACGCTGTCACCGCGCGTCCAGGTCTTGAGCTTGTAGGGGCCGGTGCCGTTGGCGTTGTCGCTCATCTTGACCGAATCACCGCCCATCTCGTCGAGGTAATCCTTGTCGGCGATAGAGAACACCGAGAAAGCTACCTTAGAGGCAAAGGCCGGGTCTGAATAGCACAGGCTGAACTTGACGGTATGCTCGTCAACGGCTTCTATGGACTTGAATTCACCGCCATAGTCGCAGTTGGCAGCTTCGACCTTCATAGGTTCGAAGGGGGCGTCGGTGGGCACCGCGGTGGCTTCGGGGGCAGCCGGGGCGGCAGGCTGGCAGGCAGCCAACAGCAGGCTGGCAACCATGACCAACGCAAGCACAGAAAGGAACGAATTTTTCTTCACAGTCTTCTCCTTTGGCAAAACATAGAACTTACGAAACGTAACCCAAGTGATGGGTTGCATGCAACAACGCCTGGCGAAAGCGCTACGGACCACCTCCTCTGTGAATTCATGTTGAATATTCGGCTGTATGCGCCCCCTGGAAGAATTTATTATAATGGATGTAACCGTTTTGTCAATTAAGAATTTCTGATATGGCAGAAAAAGTACCCGTTTGGTGTAAAAAAGTCTATGGGGAAAAGGGAAGACCTGACGGGTTTCAGAAAACCTGTCAGGTCTGGAAAATAGGGGCTCTAAACGTATTTTCCGAACGACCCGTGGATGCGATGTAGGGATACCTGGTCTACAAAGAAGGTTTTACAACCGCGAAAACCATTCTTTATCGACTTTAATCCGCTCTGTTTGGACAATTTCGGTATGGACGCCCAAAGAAAGCTGCTTAAGTTTTTCGACTAACTGATCACCATCGATCAAATCAATAGCCGGTGCACCGTCACGGGTAGCTTCGCGGATGGCCTCTTTCGTGAAAGTGCCTGTTGTGATGAGGAGTCCCTTATCGGCCCTCCCGACCATTGCACCACGGAAATCTCTGACTTGTCCCGCTCCAACTGAGCCTTTCCAGCGCTTTCCCTGGAAGATTACATGAAAACTCAATAAACCACCCAGGCGCATGATGCCATGACCATCAATCCCTTCATCCCCCGATCGACCAGTGACTTCAACTTGAATAAATCCAGATTCCCTGAGCAATCGTTGAATCAGGCGCTCGAAAGCCGCCGGTGACATTCTTAAAATGACTTCGAGTAATTCTTCCTGCCACTTCACTTCTTTATCGGGCTGGTCAACGTCTAATTGGTGAGGTTCTCTTCTCGCTTGGGCTCGGACAAACCGAACAACCTCACCTTCATTCACCCTTTCAATTGCAGAACCTTTTGGAGTGAGGGACCACACCCCCCGAGCTGAATTTTCGAGGATACCGTAACTCTTAAGATAAGTTCTTGTCCAGTGAAGGCGGTACTCTATCTCTGTCATCCCACCCTTCGATGGGTTGTGTAAAATTTCCAGTTGATCCGGTGGAATTTGCACAATTTCTGCTACTTTGTCGTCAATTTCTTGATTGGTGCCTGAACCGCCAAGTTGTTTCAAGGCCAGGATCAGTGGATTCATCATTTCGTCAAATTTATAGTTTACTGTCGGCATGGATGAGGCCTTTCGAGAAAGAAAATTTTCGACAATAGAATTTTGGACGGGATTGGAAAATTGACGTGCTAGTAGTACTCTTTCCCCTTTATCAATGTTAACATTTTACATCAAGTTTTTCGGCAAAGGTGGGCAGGGTGGAAATATATTCCGACCCGACCTGGCATCTTCTGGAAGTAGGGTAGCAAAGATTGAACCCTCTCACTCCCAGGGAGAGGGCAGGGTGAGGGTGATTACTGTACTGTCAAGATTTGGAGTCGGGGTGGACCGGGATTCCACCCTCACCTAACATCTCCCTTCCAGGGAGAGGAACAGAGACAACACACCCAGCCTCCCCCCTGAGAAGGGTGCGACAGAGGTGGCAAAAGATCGCGGCGTTTTGGCGGGTTTCGGGTAGAATAATAGATGAAACAAGTATCCAATGCCGCTAGCAATCAAGAGGTTATGGCGTGTCCACCCTGCACGGTTTGATGGAAGTGATCTTATACGTCAAAGATATGGCCGCACAGGTTGCGTTTTACCGCGACCAGTTGGGCCTGAGCGTGCGCACCCCGCCCGCCGAAGACGGCTACGAGCGGGCCGATTGGGTGGAGTTTGAGACGGGCACCTGCACGCTGGTTTTGCACAGCGGCGGGCAGCAGCGACCGGGTGCCGATTCGCCCAAGCTGGTCTTTCGCGTCCAGGATATCCGCGCGGCGGTGGCCGAACTGCGCGGCAGATCCGTGACGATGGGTACGCTCCGCTCACCCGCTCCCGACGTGTGGGTCTCGGACGGCACGGACCCGGAAGGCAACAAGTTCTCCATCGAAAGCAACCAGCCGCTGGCTCAACCGATCAGCACCACGCATCGGGTCACCACGGCTGGACCCTATACCGGCGGGCGGCGCGTTTGGACGGTGTAACATGAGCAAAACAATGCCTCTTTCCGAGTTGTGGATTGGCCTGCTGCCCGACACGCCGGTTGGGCCAGTGGGCGTGGGCGTCACGACCGTGGGCGTGGCTCTCGTTGCGGTAGGCAGGCCGCTGGACACGCCCAACGCGCCGGGGTCTGCGCCACAGTGCCTGCAGGATGCCCTGGAGCAGTTGATTGAGTACTTTGACCATCGCCGCGTGGTCTTCGACCTGCCCATCGACTGGCGCGGGATGCGGCCTTTCTCACTGGCGGCGCGCAAAGCAGCCCAGGCGATTCCCTACGGGCAAACCCGAACTTACCATGAACTGGCCCTGCAACTGGACAAGCCGCACGGCGCGCGGGCCGTGGGGCAGGCTATGGCGCGCAACCCCGTGCCCATCCTCATCCCCTGTCACCGCGTGGTGGGGGCGGATGGCAGTTTGCGCGGGTTCGGCGCGCCCAACGGCATTGAAACCAAGGCGCGCCTGCTGCTGTTGGAAGGCAGCCGGCTGGTGGCCTGAAAATGTCCCTGCAATTGCAAGTTCTGCCCCAGACGCTGGCGGTGTGCCGCCTGGAGCCGGAAGCCCCCCTGCCGGCCTGGGCTGCACAAGGGGATTTCTGGTGCGTTGCCCGCACCGCCGACGAGCTTTCGGTGGTGTGCGTGCAGGCATATGTGCCCGGCGGGGTTCGCGCCGAGGGCGGCTGGCGGGCGCTGAAGGTGCTGGGGCCGCTGGATTTTTCGCTGACGGGCATCCTGGCGGGGTTGGCCAGCACGTTGGCAGAGGCGGGCGTGAGCATCTTCGCCCTATCGACATTTGACACGGACTATATCCTGGTGAAAGAAAGCAGCCTGGGCGCGGCCATTGCTGCGCTGCGCGGGCAAGGGCACGCCGTCCGCGCAGATTAGCGCGCCGCCGTGGCGGTCTCAACGTCGCAAATCCGATTCCCCTCACAATCCCCGCTTTTCATCCCCCTCCCTTTGTCCCTCCCCCAGCCATTCAAGGCTGGGTGGATTCTGCGGTTCTGGCTGGGGGAGGGAAAGAAAATTGCAAGAGTGAGGGGCGTTTCGCCCCTCACTCTTGCAAAATCTTGCGTCCCCTCCCCGCGCACGGGAAGGAATTCTCCTTATCTGAATCGCGGGGAGGTGACGCGGGGGTGGGGCCTCATGGCACAGAAATAGGTCTAGCCATAATTTCACCGGCCAAAGGGATATGCGCTGCGGGGCAAGCTGTGGTTTAATGAAGGCATGAGCGAAACGCCCTTTAAATCCGGATTCGTCGCCGTGGTTGGCCGCCCCAACGTGGGCAAGTCCACGCTGATGAACGCCTTATTGAACCAAAAGGTGGCCGCGGTGTCGCCGCGCCCCCAAACCACCCGCCGCCGACAATTAGGCATTTTGACCGTGCCGCAAGGCCAAATCATTTTCGTCGACACGCCCGGCATCCACAATCCCGTCCACAAACTGGGCGAGTATATGAACGAGGTGGCCTTTGAGGTGCTGCAGGACGCCGACCTGGTGCTGTGGCTGGTGGAGGCCAACAACCGCCCCACGCCCGAAGATCAGATCGTGGCGGCGCGGCTAGCGGGGGTGCTGGCGCGCGGGCCGCTGCCCGTGCTGCTGGCGGTCAACAAGGTAGACCTGGTGGATCCGGCCACCCTGCTCCAGCGGCTGGAAGCCTATCAGGCTTTGTGCCCGACGGCTGAACTCCGCCCCATTTCGGCTGCCGAGAGCCGCGGCACTGCCGACCTGCTGGCAGCCATCTTCAGCCATCTGCCCGAGGGCCCAGCCTTCTACGATGAGGATCAGGTCACGGACCTGTATGAGCGCGATATCGCCGCCGACCTGATCCGCGAGGCTTGCCTGCGCAATCTGAAAGACGAAGTGCCTCATGCCGTGGCGGTGCGCATCGACGAATACACCGAGCGCAGCGAAACCACGGCTTATATTGCCGCCACGCTGCTGGCCGAGCGAGAAGCGCACAAGGGCATTCTCATCGGCGAAAAAGGCGCGATGCTGAAGAAAATCGGCAGCATGGCGCGAAAAGAAATTGAAGAAATGAGCGGACGCAAAATCTTCCTGGATTTGCACGTCAAGGTTTTGGCCAACTGGCGGGACAACCCCAGCCTGTTGAAAAACCTGGGCTACGCCACCGAGAAAGGATCGCGCTGATGTTCAACCTGCTCTTCTACATGGCAATAGGCATGGCGGTTGCAGATTGGTGGGCTGTTTGGCGCGGGCGGCACAACGTCCGCGTGGTGACCAAGCCCGGCGTGATGGTGCTGCTGGGGTTGTGGTTCGTGCTGCAGGGCGGAGCGCAGGGTTGGAACCTATGGTTTGTGGCCGGGCTGGTGGCGGCTTTGGCGGGGGATGTTTTTCTGCTGAGCAGCCGCCTGTTCCTCTACGGCCTGGGGGCTTTCCTGCTGACTCACATTTTCTATATCCTGGGCTTCAATCCCGATTTGCCACCTTTTGGCTGGGTGGGAGTCATTTTCCTGGCGGTCACGGCGCGGCTGTTCTGGATGGTGTTCGAGCCGGCGGTAAGCGCGGGCCGGCGGGGCCGGGCGCGGATCAAGCTTCTGGTTCCCACACTGGTTTACAGCCTGGTGCTCAGCCTGATGTTTTTGTCGGCGCTGCTCACGTTGTTGCGACCCGAGTGGCCTTTCCAGGCGGCGGTGCTGGCGTCCATCGGCGCGGGCGCATTCCTGGGTTCAGACACGCTTCTGGCCATCCGTCGCTTCCGCCGGGCCGTCCGCTACGGTGATTTGATCATCATTGTGTTGTATCACCTGGCCCAGGTGGCGATTCTGACCGCGGTGTTGATGAAGCAGGGGGCGTAGGACGGGTCGGGAAACCCG
>JAEXTI010000340.1 GCA_023406965.1 Chloroflexota bacterium | reverse complement strand
TGTTCGCGCGATGAATTTCCACTGTTCGCGGGCTCAAAGTCAGCAATTCCGAGATTTCCAGGTTGCTCTTGCCTTGCGCAACCAACTGGAACACTTCACGTTCGCGGGTCGTCAGGGTTTCGTAGGGGTCCAATTCACTCGTTTTCGAACGTTTCAATAGCGCATCCACCATAGTTTCAGACAACGGCTCGCTCAGGTAGCGTTTTCCAGAAAGTACATCGCGAATAGCCTTCACCAGGTCCGCGGAGGTCGAGTCCTTCATTACATATCCCATCGCCCCTTTACGCAGCGCTTCGATCACGTAAGCCTCGTTGGCGTGCATGGAAAGGATGATCACATGGGTCAGCCGTGAAACCTGCCGCGTCACCTCCAGACCTGTCAGGCCTGGCATCATCAAATCCAACACCAACACGTCCGGGCGCAACCGATCCACCATCTGCACCGCCTCCAAACCGTCGGCAGCTTCGCCAATCACTTCAAAATCGACTTCGCTCTTTAACAAGGCTTTCAGCCCGTCGCGCACAATAGCATGATCATCCGCCAGCAAGATCTTCGCGGTCATTCGCTCTCCTCTCAAAAAAGCTAACCAACGGCAGCGAAACGATCACCTGTGTGCCTTCACCCGGAGCCGAAAGGATCGTCAAGTTGCCTCCCAGAAGCATGATTCGCTCCCGCATTCCCACAAGCCCACGGCTCGATATACCGCGAACCTTTTCCTCAGGCGAAAAACCCTTACCCTCGTCTGAGATTTGCAGCCGCAGTTGGGTTTCCGTGGCCCAGGCGGTCACTTCAACAGTGGAGACCCCTGCATACCGCGCCACGTTGGTCAATGCTTCCTGCGTGACTCGGTATGCAGCCGTTTCCAACTCGCTGGCAAAGCGTCGTTCTTCCAAACCCTGGTGTCGGAAGTTAATCTCAATATGGGTCAGGCGAGTATAGCGCTCAAAGTACCACTGGAAGGCAGATAGCAACCCGAAGTCGTCTAACATGGCCGGGCGCAAATCTAACGAAAGCTGCCGGACTCGTCCAATCAATTCATTGGTCAGGCCCTGTGCCTCTTGAACTTGTCCCAACGCCTGCTCGGGCGGGCTATCGCGCAAGGCCATATCTAGCTGGATTTTTAGACCGGTCAAAATCTGCCCTATTTCGTCATGCAATTCGCGGGCAATCTCGCGGCGTTCGTCTTCCTGAACTTCCACCAATCGCTCAGAAAGGGTCTGAGCCCTCATTCGCCCCATCACAATTTGTTCAAATTGGCGCAGGTTTTGCACTGCCATCTCGATCAGGTTTACGAACGGTTTTAACCGGTCCATCCCATCCCCGGCAAATGCTTTGCTGTCTTTTGTGCAAAGCATCAGCAGCCCGGCCACTTTTTCATCCTCGATCAAGGGGAACATAGCCGCAATGGCATAATCTTTGCCAGACATGGGCATCAACACCGCCGGTTCGTGCGAATTGATCGTCCGCCGGATGATCTCCACATTGGTTGGAAGGCAATGTGCTTCTGGAACCGATTTCCGCTCGGAATGCCAACCGGCCAGCGGAGTCACTTCTCCCTTCGCCTTGTGGAAGAAGAACACCCAGGCGCTGGTGAGATCCAAGCGATTCACCACCAACCGGCACATGGATTGAATCGGCAAAGGAGAATCTACCTGGCTCAAAAGCAATTGAGAGGCTTCATAAAGCGTTTCCAGGTCATTCACCCGCAAGCGCAATTTTTCTTCACTCACCTCACCCGCGCGCAGAGCCTCTTCCAGGTTTCCCAACATCACATTGATTTCTCGCCCCAATCTCGACAACTCGTCGTTGCCTTTCACTTGCACGCGCCGGCGCGCATCCCGCGCCTCGCCAATCTCCACCACCTGTTTCACCAATTTGGTTAACGGCGTAAGCACCACCCATTCCAACAATAAGATAATCATCATCCCGAAGATCAGCGTCATTAAAAAGATCGTGTACTGCATGATCAGAGAAGTTTTTAAGCCGTTTTGATAAATCGAGCGGTTAATCACCATCTGTAACACCAAAACCGGTTCACCAATCAAATTGTGATAAAGACGGTAACCACTCAGGCGATCACTATCCAGCGCCACAACATAACGGGGTTGTTCGCTGGACATATGCGCTGTTAATGCCACCATCTCCGCAGGCGCATCCTCTGTAACACTCAGAGCAAGGAGATCGGCATTCAGAATCCGCTTCAAATTCGCCATCTCTTCCGCGTCGAAGATCCGGCCTGCCAGTAGAATCCCTCCCGCGTTGTCTCCGCCATCGGTCGGCAAAATGGCCTGCGCCACCAGCATCATCGGCCCTCGCGCTGTAACAGCCCATTCGCTCACAGGTGTGTTTGGATCGGCCAAGACGGCGTCAAATCGGCCGTCCATCAAAGCTGTCAGCACGACTTCGGGAACCGGCATCTCCGTGCCATCATCTGGGTCAATAGCGCGAGCAAAAACCACTTTCCCGTCCGTTTGGGCAAAAGCAAATACATGAATCCCGATATTGTTTAAACTTTCAACCCCCAGATTTTCTTCAATGAACTGGTCGTTGCGGCCTTGCACAAAACTGAGGGTATCATCCCAATAGCCCCAATCACGGCAAACCAATTGTAAATCTCGGAACATTAAGTCTATCGCTGCTTCCAGGCGGCCCAACCCACTTTGCATGGCCGCCTGCTCTTCACGTTCCGAAAAATTTAACAGCGTTTGCCGCTGCACCAGCACGAGCAGCGCAAGCATTCCTAGAAAAGTTAACCCTACCACCACCAGGGTAATCTTTCGAATCGACATATTCTCAGTATACTGAGAATACGATGTTTTCGCCACCTTACAACCTCTGAACAAAAATCCCCATGCAGCGCCGCGGCGTGGTAGGATCATAATTGTGTAGTTCAAATGTAATAAGGCGTGACTGCACGGGCATTGGATGTTACCTGCAGCCGTAAAAAACTCCTTATCTTTCCACATAGATATGTGACGCAAGAATCCTCTTGTCGTTGTATAATTTTTAAGCTAGACTAATAACAAAGACCGTTGTCTTCCAAAGGGGAGAGCCATGGCCGAGAAAATTCTAATCGTCGATGATGATGTTCAGACCCTCCGTTTGGTTGGTTTAATGCTGGAACGGCAGGGGTACAAAATCCTGGCAGCCTCCAATGGCACCCAGGCCATTGGCATGGCTCGTGCCGAACACCCCGACCTCATCTTGTTAGATGTGATGATGCCAGACGTGGATGGCTACAGCGTGGCTCGCACCCTGCGCAAAGAACCGGAAACCTCCGATATCCCCATTCTGATGTTTACCGCCAAAGCCCAGGTGGAAGACAAAATTGCCGGTTATGAAGCCGGCGCAGACGATTACCTGACCAAACCCATCCACCCAGCCGAACTCACTGCGCACATGCGCGCCATTCTCTCCCGCAGCAAGACACGCGGGCCTAGCGCGCCGGTCGAGCGCGGCCACACCATCGGATTTATCGGCTCGAAAGGTGGTTTGGGAGTATCCTCGCTGGTACTCAACCTGGCCATCAATTACTACCAAAACACCAAACAGGAAGTGGTGGCAGCCGAACTTCGCCCCGGACAGGGCAGTTGGAGCACCGAATTGGGCATGCCCACGCAAGAAGGCTTGAACAATCTGCTACGCCTGAATCCTAACGACATCAACGTCACCACCATTGAAAATGAACTTCTGCGCGTACCCTACGGCGTCCGCCTGCTGATGACAACGCCCTTTGCTCGCGACGTTCAACTCATGAAGAACGTCAAGCAGTTAGAAGCCGTCGTTGACCAGCTCTCGCTCATGTGCAAGGTCTGCATGCTCGATATCGGCAACATCCTTTGCCTGGGCCTTGATGAAGTCCTTAACCACTGCAAGGAAGTGGTCGTTGTGACCGAACCCTACCCCGGTACGGTCAATCGAACCCGCCAACTGTTAGACGACTTAAAACTCCGTGGTTTTGGCAAATCCAAACTGATTACCCTGGTTATGGTCAACCGCATCCGCGCCGATGTGCAGCTTTCGGTCATCCAGGTGCAGGAAGCCCTCGGACATCCTGTTGCCCAGGTGATTCCGCCCGCCCCCGAGGTCTCGTTCCAAGCCGCCACCCGCAACTTGCCCATGATCCAGGTCCAAATTGGTGGATTGCTCAGTCTGCAGTACAGCCGTCTGGCGGAGTCAATAGCCGAACGTATCGCCTCATGACCTCTGCCCCCGCTTCGACCGAGATCGAGAGCGCCAGGCATTTATTAAGAAACGCCCGTCATGCGGTGGTCTTTTCAGGCGCAGGCATCTCAACCCCCTCAGGCATCCCCGATTTCCGCTCCAAAGGCAGCGGCATGTGGGAGATGATTGACCCGATGGAGGTTGCTTCTCGAAGCACCTTTTTGAATGACCCCAAAAAATTCTGGGATTGGAAGCGCCCCCTCCTCCTCAAGATGTGGGACTCGCGCCCCAACCCCGCCCACACTGCCCTGGCGCAGATGGAAAACGCCGGCTTTATTCGCGCTGTCGTTACCCAAAACATCGACGGCTTGCATCAGCGCGCCGGTTCGCGCCAGGTGTTTCCGGTGCACGGTTCGATTGACGAGATGGTGTGCCTCAACTGCCGCTGCCGCTTCCCCAGCCGCATGTTCGAAAGCCTCTTGCGCGCCGGCAAAGAGATGCCCCTTTGCAGTCACTGCCGGAACGTACTAAAACCCGACATTGTTCTTTTTCAGGAAAACCTGCCGTCAAAAGTCTGGGAAGCTGCTGAAAAACACTGCACCCGGGCCGATGTAATTCTGGTGGTCGGCTCTTCCCTGGAAGTCTGGCCTGCCGCTCGCTTGCCCGAAATAGCCGTCGAAAACGGCGCCAAACTCATCATCATCAACCTGTCTACCACCCATCTAGATTCGCACGCTGCGATTCGAATCCCTCTCGATCTTGCTCAAGCGCTCCCGGCTATTTCAGCCGGGATGGTCTGATCCGCGCTTTTTTTGGAGAGACTATGCCAGATCATCCCTCCTTTGATCTGAACACCGCCCACCGCTTCTTCTCCGCCGATTGCTTCAACCGTACCTGGGAACTCATCGAAAAATCCCACCGCACAACTGAGGAAGATCAGCACATGCTGATGACTGCTTTTGCATCCCTTTGGCATTGGACCCAGCGTTCCGACTGCACGCGCCAAAACCTGTCGGTCGGTTACTGGCAGGTATCCCGCGTATACGTTTTACTCAAACAAGCTGGCCCTGCCTTGCAATATGCCACCCGTTGCCTGGAATACAGCCAGGGAGAGCCACCCTTTTATGCCGGATACGCCTACGAAGCCGTAGCCCGCGCGGAAGCCCTGGCCCGAAACTTTCCCCAGGCTCGTGAAGCCGTGGCCCAGGCCCGTGCTCTCAGCGCCCAAATGGCAGATGCCCAGGCCCGACAAATGCTACTAACCGACCTTGAAAGTATTCCACTAGAATAAGGACCCTCATGGACTCAGACCTCCTCCAACAAGCTGTAGCGCACATCCGAGCCGGGCGTACTGCCGATGCGCGCCGCTTGCTGGCCAAATTACTGGACAGCAACCCTCGCAACGAGGCCGCATGGTTCTGGCTGGTCGAAACAATGCCCACCCGCGACCAACGCATTGAGGTGCTGCAACAGTGCCTGCGCTTCAACCCCCAAAGCCGCCAGGCTCAATTGGGGTTGGAAAAACTGACTGCCACCCAATCGCCCCTTCCACCCGCACCGCCACCATCCGTACCCGCCGCACCGGCGGTGGTGCCGCCCAGTCAACCCGCTCAAGGCGGTGGCATCCTCTCGCGGATGAGAACCTCTACCGAGCCTGAACAGCCACCCGCCAAAACACCCGCTCAGCCGGAAGATGATCTGTTGGCCATGTTCGCGCAAAGCTCCGAAACGGCCAGGCCCGCTTCGCAGGAACCCCCTCCTCCCGCAGAGGATCCTTTCGCCAGCCTCAGATTCCCTCTCGAGCCTGAACAGCCAAAGCCTCCCGAATCCGATGCGGATTTGTTCGCGATGTTCAACGCTGCCGCCGAGCCCTCCAAGCCCAAAGATAATCTGCTCTCCAGAATCGGCCCGCCCTCGCAACCCGCCACTCCGC
>JAEXTI010000379.1 GCA_023406965.1 Chloroflexota bacterium | reverse complement strand
TGGGCAGCTACCGGCTGAGGGTGCGCGCGCTGCATAATCTTTCGGCGGGAATCTATATGCCCAGAGGGCAGTTCAACCTGGCCCTGGCGACCGATCAAGAAGCGCTGCGCATTATGGATGCGCAAGGGTTGGTTGAGTACCGGTGGGGGCCGCTGGTGACGATGGCCTGGGTATATTGGCTGACCAACCAACGAGCCAACGCTTACGCGACCCTGGAACAGTTGCGCCCGGTGATGCAACCGGGGTCGGTTGGCGAAGGGTATTATTACCATACCCTGGCGAACCTGGCGACGGATCAGGAGCGGTTTCAAGAAGCAGCGGCTCACTACGAGAAGTGCCGCTCGATTGCCGAGGACTGCGGCGATCCGAGTCTGACCATGAGTGTTCGGAGTGCACTGAGCCGATTGAGCCGGCTGACGGGGGATGGATCGTCGGCGCGGCATTGGGCTCAAGATGCGTTGACGCTTGCCGACCGGGTGGGGTACCACCATATGAAAGGGATGGCCCATATAGAGATGGGGCGGGCGGAATGGGCCTGTGGTGATTTGGCGGCAGCGGAGGCTCATTTGGTTAAAGCTGAACAAATCCTGGCTCCGCTCGATTTGAACTACGACTTGGCTCGCGCCCGGTTGGGGTTGGCCGCGCTGCTGGTCGAGCGCTGCGTCAAGGAGGCTGAGGGGCGGGTCTGCCTGGACGAGGAGAGCCGAGTAAATTTGCTGGCAAACATCACTTTCATTCAAAAGAACGGGTATGGGTTCCTCTTTGAATTGGAGCGAGACTGGACTTACCCATTGGTGAACGCATGCCTGGAAAGCGGCGACAAGGTTTTGGTAGCGGCTGGCGAAGCTTTGATCGACCAATTGGGGCGGGTGCCTGCTGAGCCGCTGCGCATTCATGTGCTGGGAGCTATGCAGGTGTGGCGCGGCGAACGGCTGTTGCCTGCGCGCGATCTGCGCCAGCGCCGGGCGGGAGAACTGCTGGCGCTGCTGGCCCTGGCGCCGGAGCATGCGCTGACCGACGAGGCTGCCGCCGAGGCTTTGGCCCCGGAAAGCGACCTGGAAGCGGCGCGGAACCTGGTGTATCACGCTTCGTCCACCTTACGGCGGGTGCTGGAGGCAGAACTGCCCGACCGGCGTTTCCCCTCGCGCTACCTGGCCATGGCGGATGGCTGCTTGCGGTTATACCTCCCGGCGGGTTCGACGGTTGATTGTCTGGAGTTTGAGGAGGCGGCGCGTGCGCGCGATTGGGAGCGGGCCCACGCGCTTTACCGGGGGGATTTCCTGGCGGATGCACGCTCTGCGGATTGGGCCGTGGCCTGGCGGGAACGGTTGGGCGACCTTTATTCCCGCGTGTTACTGGAATTGGCTCGAGAGGAACTGACTCTAAAGAATTGGGACGCGGCCCTGGATTTTGCTACGCGGTTGTTGGCACGCGACCCGTGGAATGAAGAGGGGGCGGCGGTAGTGATGCGGGCTTATGTGGGGATGAACAATCCTTCGGGTGCGCGCAAGATTTATGTGCGCCTGTGCAAAACCTTGCGGAGTGAATTGGGGGTTGATCCGCAGGCAGAATTGCAGCAGCTTTATGAAAGCCTGACACTCAGGCAAAAATAATTCATTTCCTTTTTTTAATTCCCTGTTTTTGGCAGAGATTTGGCAAACCCGCTTGCTATAGTGGGTTATGCGTACATACCAGTTGCTTGTTTTACGTTTGATGGTGGACCCGGATGAGGAAACCGCCGAGCGAGAAGTCTGCGGCTCGATGCAGGTGGTAGAAAAGGGCATCCGGTATTCGTTTGCCAATTGGCAGGAGCTGCGATCGTTGCTGGAAGAGGAAATGAAGGCGTATCGAGAAAAGCAGCAATTGGCAGAAGAATGGGCACTTAAGTAGGATTCGATGATTTTCTAGGGAAAGGAAATGTTACAAATGAAACGACTCGCCTGCGCGATGCTGTTATTACTCCTGTTTGGAAACACATTGAGCAGATCCCCGGCGACTGCCTATGCCGCAGGTACGATCCGTTATCTCTCCCCAACCGGCGTAGACTCCACCGACTGCTCTCTTCCAGCTCAACCTTGCCAAACCTTGCAGTATGCCATTGGCCAGGCCCAAGCAGGCGATTCGCTCTACCTGGCGGCAGGCACATATTCGGGCGTCCAATCGTACAGCGGGAGGAACCAGGTTGCCTATTTCGATAAATCGCTCAGCCTACATGGCGGTTACAACACCGGTTTCACCTTACGCGACACACAGAACACCCCTTCGGTGCTCGACGCAGCATTAGGGGGTCGGGTGATCTTCCTGGCCAGTGCCGTTGAAGTGATGTTGGATGGATTGCAATTAAAAAATGGTGCGCTTTACCAGAATGGCCCTGGCATTTATGCCGGGGATGGCGGGAATGTGTTGACCATTACAGGCAGCACGATCAATGGGTGTCAGGGGGGATATGATGGTCAGGGAATTGGTATATACATGGTAGGGGGCAACCTGTCTGTAGAGAACAGCAGGCTGGAAAATAATACTCCAGCAGATGCCGGTTATTACATAACTGGTTCCGGTGTGTTTGCTAAGGGCTCCACGGTAAATTTTTCGGCGGTTACTTTTGCAAATAATACAGGAGATCGAGGTACAGTTTACCTGTATGAAACGAATTCGGTCTTCGATGATGTGACTTTCGCTGGCAATCACGCAAAGGTGTATGGGGGCGCCATTTATTCATACAAAGGTTCGCTTCAGATACTAAATTCTACCATTTCAGCCAATATCGTAGACCAAGGCGGGGCAGTCTGGATTCAGGAGACGTTAAATGCGTTGATCCAGGAAAATACCTTCTCAAATAACCAGGGCAGTGCAATCTACCTGGCGTACAATGCCGGTGGGTTGGTCATCCGCCAGAATCGCTTCGAGGGGAACATTAGCGCCGACGGCGGGGCGATCCGAATGGCGAGCAATTTTCCCTTGCAGGTAATTGATAATGAATTCATTGATAACCAGGCAACAGTCAGAGGGGGGGCATTTCACTGGTATTATGGCGGAGCCATGTCGAATCTCGCTCGGCAGGTTATTTTTGAAGGAAACCTCTTTCAGGGCAACCAGGCCCAATATGGCGGAGCCGCGCATGTTGCACATGGGATCGATTTCCGCTACAACCAGTTCATTGATAACCATGCTACCGCGGAAGGCGGCGCGATTTACCATGAACGAGAGCCTCGCGGAGAGAGCTACTACTCCGTATTTGAAGGCAACCTGCTGCGCGGCAACACTGCCGGCGGTAATGGCGGAGCTATGGCGGTCTATGCCCCAGACTGCTGCGATGTGAACCAGTTTTATGAAAACAGCGCATTTGTTGAAAACCAGGCTGGCGGTTTGGGTGGAGCCATCTATATTGATAACCGAGTCGATAACTATGCCCAATTCAAACATGTGACTTTTTCAGGTAATACCGCCAGTGATGGATCTACCTTCTACATTTTCTTTGGCGGAATCGACATTTTTAACAGTCTGTTCAATGATGCCCAAGTCGGCGTCTATAATGCTAACGGCGATTTCTCGCTTAGCAGCGTGCTATTTGACGAAACCAGTGTTCCAAGCCCGGTAGTAACCCAATACTCCTGGAGGGCGCCAGACCCGGATATCCGCGTGGAGGGGGACGCCGGGTTGGACTTTGACGGTTATCATCTTACTGCCGCTTCGGATGCGATAGATGCCGGCACAGACCTTACGCTGACTTATGACATTGACCGTGAACCGCGCCTATTTGGCACGGCACCCGACCTCGGCGCAGATGAGAGCCCCTTCAGTAAAACTACGGGCGTCTCGGCTCAATTGTTTGCCGGAACTCCCCAATGGAAAGTGAACTACCTTGCTTCCGGCGCACCGCCCTTGACCACTTTTGAGCAAACTTACCTGATCCCCTACGGTAATTATTTAGACAGCCTGAGTGTTACAAATTACTCGATTGAAAGCTCGTTTCCGGCAGATCTCGCGCTCACCTCGATTGCTGCGTACCCCGAAATGAATTATTCCGATGAGGGTGTGCATCATTGGAATTCAATCTCTGGCCTGGCCCCCGGCGCTGCCGGCTGGGTGGGAATGACCGGGCGGTCGGATACGATCTCTTCGGGAACTGAGCTATCTGCCGGTGGAACAATGGAATACACACTATCAAATTCCAGTACGGGCGAAATTCCCTTATCGGCCACGGTCACCGTGCCAGAACGCCCACTCTTTCCTCCGATGCTTATCACCCCCTGGAACGGTGAAATGTGCCTGGATGAGAGTGGACAGCTCACTGCAACCGGACTATCTAGCACAAATGTCACCGTGCGGCTTTATGAAAACGGTTCGCTGGTGGGCAGCACAGTACCCGATAGCGAAGGAAAATTTTCCATCAGCTGGATTACAAGCATGACCGTCGAGGAAGGTGTCCAACTGTATGCGCTTGCCTGCGAAAGTGCTGACCGGTGCAGCCAACCCTCCAAAAAGGTGTCGCTGTCCTACCCGCAGGGTGAGTGGTGCCCACAACGCTCTTATTGGGAAGGCGAAGTGGACGGAGTGCATTACTCATTCCATTTCCGCAACGAGGGTGGTAATTACACCTCCCATGATTTTCTTGTGCCCGGTTTATACGGCTTTTGGAACACCAAACTACACCTATACTCCTGCTGCCAATCTGAGCTGAACCCGTTTCACGTGATGGCTGACGATGTGGAATACACAACCCCATCGGGACACAACGGGCGAGAATGGATTTTCGATATCGACAGTGCGCACGATGTCATCATTACAGCCAGTTGCAGTGGCTTTGTGAGCGGAGAGGATGAAAAAGAAGGTCGTGGCGAGGTGTTGATTGACCCAGACGGATTCGTTTTCGATCAAACGGCTGGTGGCAGTTACGACTCGGCGACTGGAGTGTTTGAACCCAACCAGCCTTTGAGCGATGTCACCGTCACGGCCTACTACTGGGTCGATGAGTGGCAGACATGGATTCCCTGGCCGGCCGAGTTGTACGAAAACCAGATCAACCCCCAAGTGACCGGGCCAAACGGCTACTATGCCTTCTTTACTCCGCCAGGGAAGTATTACCTCCAGGCAACTGGTAAAAATGGTTACCAATCCTGGCGTAGCCCTGAGATAGAGGTCGTTTCAGAAATTGTACATATGAATTCACCGCTGACCGCTTTGAGTGCGTCGGCGCCGAACGAAACGATATTATCTTCACCTGCTGGCCTCAGTCAATCAAGCGTGACGATCCCGGTTGGCAGTAGAGTAACCTGGCAGGCTTCGGTAGGCGCTTCGGCTACAGCGGATACGTTTAGCACGTTGATGCTCAACCCACTTACACGCTTACTCAGCGGACTTAATCCGTTGTCTGATCCGAAAGGTTGGGACTCGGGTATGCTCCAGCCAGGCAATGAGTTTACCCGTGCTTTTAACCATGCGGGAACCTACACTTATACAGACGGGTTTGGGCACACAGGAACCATCGTTGTGCAAGAGCTTTTCCAGGTGTTCCTGCCTCTACTGATGAGATAATCTGGGGGTGTTTCCGGGCGCAGGGGAGCGAAGATGCCATCGCTCCCCTGTCGCGTTAATACATGAGGCGGATGATCACGCTGCCGATGAGGGTGACGATGGTGCCGAGCGAGAGGGTGTTGAGGATGTAATCGCGCTCCTCGCTTTCGCCCTCCTTGAGGTAGAAAGGCACCACGAAGGGGGCAGGGAGGATGGCCATGAGCATCACGGCGGCTTCGAAGGTGGGCGGGAGGCCCAGGCTCTGGCGGATGACCAGGAAGTTGAACAGCAGAGCGAGCGAAACCCACAACACCAGGCGCAGTGCCACCGTCTGGAGGGGCAAGGCCAGACGGCCTTTCTGGAAACGCAGTTCGTAGCCGATGATCAGGGCCACCAGCGGAGTGGTCAACCCGGCCAGAATTTCGGCAGTCTTCAGCACACTGTTGGTCAGTTCCCAACCGGCCAGGGCGGCGTAGATGCCGCTGAAGTTGGCGACCACGCCCGCCAGAATGCCGATGATGACCGGGGATTTGAGGAAGGTTTTGAATGTTTGAGCCAGGCTGATCTGGCGGCCCTGGTGGACTTCCAGGCGGGTGATGAGGATAAAAAACACAAAGAGAACCTGACCGAGATCGACGACGGCAAAGTAGGGGATGTTGGCTTCGCCGTAGATGGCGCTGAATATCGCATAGCCAAGCATCCCGGCTTCAAAACCGGCCATGAGGAAGGAGGAGTAGTCTGAGGAGAGACCGGGGAGGAATTTGAGATGGGAGGAGAGGAACATGACCAGCGTGCAGGCGGCCAAGATGATAACGACAATGAGCAAATAGCGAGCCTCGAACTGCATGGTGGCGAAGGCATTGAATAAGAGCAGCGGCAGGGTGAGGTTGACCACCAGTTTCTTGAAATCGGTTACGGTGGCAGCTTGCAGAAAATTCAGGCGGCGGATGAGGATGCCGAGGAGGACCAGAAGGATGACGGGCAGGGTGGCGCTGAGGGTTTGGAGGATGTTCATGAGGCCTCGTTGAGAGATATGCCGATTTTATGATTTATCGGCGGAGAAAATTCCGAGCGGGTGGCTTCGCTACAGTGAATGATCCGAATTCAGCAAAGTATTCCTATAAGAGTTGCACAATTCGAGAAAGCAGAATTCTCGCTGAGATATTTCGTTTATGATCC
>JAEXTI010000308.1 GCA_023406965.1 Chloroflexota bacterium | reverse complement strand
CGCCGCTCATTTACTTCATCTACGCCGTTGTCATTGTGCTCATTCCGGTGGCTTGCGTGGTGTTGGCCCTGACCGTCTTTCGTAATGATCCGGGCAAGCTCTTCGCTCTTGGCTATGTGGTCGAAGGCCCATCCATGCTGCTGCTCGTGCTGCTGCTCTTCGTGGTGCGCGAAACCACCCTCACCATTGCCATGCTGGCCCTCATCGCCGCCCTGGGCATGCTCGCTTTCCTCTGGCAGCTTATCCGCCGGGTGCAAGCTCCCGCTTGGAGCGCCGTCCAAGCCGTCGGGCTGACTCTCATGTTGGTGGTGGCGCTGTATGCCGCCGGGTGGGTGGCGTTTTATGCCCCGCCTTTAGCTTCCGTAATCTGGGAGCAAATCACCGGTTTCTTTAGCTCCATCTCCTATCTTTTCGGTAACCTGCGCTACGAATGGCGCTACATCCCCATGTCCGTCCTGGGTATGTTGGTTTTGATTGTCACCGGCACCCTGGTCGTGCTCATGCCCATCACCGTGCCCATCCTCACGATGCGCGCCTGGCTCAACCGCGCCCGAGCCCTGGTGGGTCAAATCCGCTTTCCCAAAGCCGTTCTGGTCATGCTCCTGCCCCTGGTTGTGTGGGGTGTCATCTTCGGCTTCAGCCTGCGCCAGCCTCAAGGCAAAGCCTTTGCGCTGCTTTCCACGCCGCCCGCCACGCCTGCCCAGGCCCAATCCCTTCTGGATCAACAAGAAACTATCCGTGCCGGGCTGCTCAACGCCTATCTGAGCTCCTACCGCTACCTCTCGGCGGTCGGCGAGGTCAGTCATATACGCGACATCTATCAATTTACCCCACGGCTGAAATTGGACCAACAGAAAGCTCTCGCCGTGCAGCGCGCCTACGAAGCTTATATCCGACCCTTATTATATGTCCCCGCCCACCCGTCTGCCCCCGGTGAAGTCCGCGACGTCTTCGCCTTCACCACCGAGCCCAGCGAAGCCGCCCAACTCTACGAAGATTTCTTCGACCAGCCCATCACCGAAGGCGAGCGCGCGGCTGTTGTGCGGGCAGTACGCTCCACCTGGTCGGCTGATCAAGCCGAAGCCGCCTGGCGAGCTGTTGACGACCGCGAGGTGCGCCTCAATCGCCAGGAAGTCACCGTCAGCGAACACGGCGATTGGGCTGAGATTGAACTCTATGAGGTTTACCAAAACATCACCAGCGAACGCCAGGAAGTCATCTATTACTTTAGCCTGCCCGAATCCGCGGCGGTGACGGGCGTCTGGCTGGGCAATTCGCCCGACCGCTCGCTGCGCTTCGCCTACCGGGTAGCGCCTCGCGGCGCAGCCCAGGCTTCCTACCGCAGTGAGCTGATCCGCAACGTGGACCCCGCCCTGATCGAGCAAATCGGCCCGCGGCAGTATCGCCTGCGCGTCTTTCCCATCGATCCAATGAATATCTCCACTGTTTATGACGGCGCTAAAACCACGCGCACCGTTCAGGAAGGCCCCGAACTGCACCTATGGCTGACCTACAGCACTCCTGCCGTCGACGGCGCCTGGCCCCTGCCCCAATTGGCCGACAAATACAATGTCTTTTGGGACCGCGCCTCCAAGCGCAGTGTCGCCGGTAAAACCGTGCGCGGGAACGAACCCGATTGGCTCCCAGCCAGCGTTCCCGCCTCCGGCATGGTCATTCTCAGCGAGCATCAGGTTTCTTTCGCCAACGGAACCATCATCATCGCCCACCCCGCAGACCCCTCCAGCCTGCCCCAACCCTCCGTCGACCTGCGCCTGGCAGTCGTCCTTGACCGCTCGCGCAGCATGGCCTCTCAAGCCGGTCAAGTGGCCGACGCCCTGGCCGGCCTGAACGAGCTATCTGCGGCCGGCGCAGACCTGGACGTGTACCTGACCTCATCCCCCTATCGCGGCGAGGCGCCTTCACGCGCCAAGCTCGCCTCCCTCGACTTTGAGCAAATCCAGTATTACGGTGGGCAGAACGCCGCCGAGTTGTTGATCCAATACCAAAAGCTCAGCGCCGGAGAAGCCTATGATGCCGTGCTGGTGCTCACCGACGGCACCGGCTACGAACTGGGCGAGATCGGGCAAACACCTCAAAGCTTTTCCCAACCGGTCTGGATCGTCCACCTGAGCGGGTTCCCCCTCGGGTATGACGATCCCACCATCGATGCGGTCCAGGCCAGTGGGGGCGGCGTGGCAGGCAGCGTGGACGAGGCCCTCACCCGCCTGGCTGTGCGCCTGAACAGCGCCGAGTTGGGCGGCCCCGGCTCCATCGTTGACCTGGTCGACGGCTACCTGTGGATCACCAGCCCCGCGCAAAGCACAGGCTCTGACGCTGTCGATGGCTTCGCCGCCCTGGCGGCCCGTCGCGTCATTCTGGCCGAAGCGCAGCGCCAGGGCGGTGAATTAACCAATCTGGAGACTCTGGACGCCCTGCACCAGATCGCTGTGGAAAACAGCGTGGTCACGCCTTATTCCTCCATGATCGTGCTGGTCACCCCGCAGCAGCAGAGTCGCCTGGACAGCCTGGAAAAAGGCGCCGACCGCTTCAACCGCGAGTTGGAGGAACTGGGCGACACCCTGGGGACTAATCCCAACGCGCCGCCGCCCATATCGGGCGTGCCCGAGCCGGAAGAGTGGTTGCTCATCGCCGTAGCCGGCATCCTTTTAGTCTACGTCGTCGCCTCCCGCCGCGGGCAATAACTATTGGCTCAAGTGAAGAACAATATTGATGGGAAAATAATCCATCCATTTTCCAGAGGTATATAATCTACCTATCCAAACATAAATCTACGAACAAAGCTATCCAGCGCCGGGATATAACATGAAAGTCAGATTTATATTCAGCTTTTGGTATTTAATTGTATTGGGAATCGTTATTGGACTTCTTTTCGCTTTTGTTTTCAAAAGTGGATTAGCTGTAACTTGGCAATGTATTGGAAAACCATCTTCCAATATTTCTAAGATTGTTGGTTTCGTCGGAAATAAATTATTCCTAACTACTGAAAATGGAGATGTATACTCTATCGCTTACGAAGAATATCTACTTGTAGGAAACAATTCCATACCAATCCCGGTTGAATGGGTAAAAGAGGAAAATAAAAGTATAGTTCCAGACTCTATTCGTAACAGTGATGAAGGTTTCATTATCCTTCCACCACTTTTCAAGATAAAGCAAGAGTATGCGATGGATTTTCCCAATATAGAAGGGAGTTCGTTAGTTAAGTTTGTTTTATCCGAAGACGGAAATTTATGGATGTGGAATTACGGCGTGGGTGCGTATTCAGTATTATCTCTTTGCTTAGTGCCGATTTTAGGTGGAATTATGGGGGGAATATTAGCGTTAATCCTCAAATTCGGAATATATATAAAAAAGAACAAAAATATTACCCCATAATTAATTTGTATTATCAATACTTTCTTTCATTTGAGCCTAAATATTTAGCCCTACTCACACAGAGGTAAAAAAAGCTCCCGAATTTGAGGTGTATGTGGGTGCTTCGCACCCACATACACCTCAAATTCGGGAGCTTTTCTCAACCCCGTTGGGGAGATACAATATTTATCTTGCAGGGTAGCGCGGACATCCCTGGCCTCGTATTTCTGTTCATGGAAGGCATTCCCGAACTACCGCCCGTCCTCAACTTGACAGCCCAAAACCGCTTCTGTATACTGGAATTCGACGGATCAATATCCAGTAGATAGGCAATTGAAGGAGGCGGAATGGCCCGTGTCATCCAAAGGCTGGTAGCCTTTGCGATCATCTCAAGCATATTGCTCACTGGCTGCGGGAGCCGGCCTGTCAGTATCAGCGGCCTGCACGCCGAAGCTGTTGAGAACGGCTGGCCCAGCACGCTCAACTTTAAGCTGACCAATCCTACACCCCAAAAAATTGTCCTCACCAACATTCAAATCGAGCCGCTCAAGCGCGACGTGGACCGGGATGGTAATGATGAAACCTTCATCTATTCCTACCGCCCCCAAATGCACCATTACGTCTCCACTGATCAGGGCATCAAAGACGAAATCCTTCTAGAAATCTATGTGCAGCCAGGTCAAATCATTAAATTTCAACGCGATGAACAATATTATGTCAACCTGATTTTCAACCCGCCCACAACACCGCCGGAAATTGAGCACCAGAGCGGGCTGCCGCACGGGCAACTCATGACGGTCAAGTTCACCTATCGGGTTGTCCAGAAAGATGCGGATGATAAAGGGCCCGAAGTCCGCAGCGACCCGATTGAACTCGTACTCGAAGCCTTCATAGACTAAGTCTCACTCCCAGGCAGGCAAAATCATGACCGCAATCCGCGCCTTCATCGCCATTGAGCTCCCTCAAGCGTTGCAAGCCCAACTCGGCCAGATCATCACTCAGCTCCAGCAGCGCACCTCACGCGCCGTGCGTTGGGTATCGCCACAAAACATCCACCTGACGTTGAAGTTTCTGGGAAACGTCTCACCCGCCAATTTAAACAGCTTGACCGGGGTGCTTGGCACGGAAGCCAAACGCCACAAAGGCTTGCAGTTTACAGTGGGCGGGCTGGGAGCCTTCCCCAACCGTCTCAGGCCACGGGTGGTTTGGGTGGGGGTCGCTGCCCCAACAACCCTGACCGAGCTGCAGCACGGCGTAGACCGCGAAACCTCACGCCTGGGTTATCCCAACGAAGATCGTGATTTCTCGCCCCATCTCACTTTGGGACGTGTCTCGCAACACGCCACGCCTCAAGAGGTCAAGAGCATTTCCGAAGCGCTGTCGGCCATCCAGGTTGGCGAACTGGCAGTGGTCACCGTGCAGCACATCCAGCTCTTCCGCAGCGACCTGCAACCCGGCGGCGCCGTCTACACGCCCTTGTTCAAAGCAGCGTTGGGGTGAGAAAAGCCGTCAAAAGTGTAATCTTTTTCTTTTGTTTCTTCCATTCGCGTTTATTAGCGACATTCGTGGATCCATTTTCCCTCTTTCATTCGTGTTATTCGTGTAATTCGTGGAGAAATATCTTCTCTTCCATTCGCGGGTGAACTCCGTTCATGTTTGTAAGAAACTCCCCTTTATGCTACAATCACCCTCGATTACCCAAATTTCATAACACGAGGTGAAGCACTGAACACTTTGGAAGTTGCACGCAGCATGGTTAACGTGCTCGAAGATAAAAAAGGCGAAAAAATCGTTCTCATCGACATCCAGGGGCTGGCCCCCTTCGCCGATTTCTTCATCATTTGTAATGGTACCAGCGATCGCATGCTGGATAGTCTGGCAAAAGCACTGGTTGAAGGCGCCCACCAGCTTTATCAACTGAACACGAAAATCGAAGGCCGCCCTGAAGACGGCTGGATGCTCGTCGACCTTGGTGACGTGGTGGTCCACCTCTTCTCTCCCGACCAGCGCGATTACTACCGTCTGGAACAATTGTGGGAAAAAGGCAAAGTCCTTTTACGCTTGGTCTAACCTCTCTTCCGCCTTCAAACAATTAAGTGAAACAGCCAGTCGAAGATATCTTCAACTGGCTGTTTCCTCATGCATGTCTTTCCCCTGTGGCTCTACCCCTTACACCAATGCATCCACCATTAATGCCAGGAACAGAAACGCCAGATACATGCTCGAATAGCGATACATCTTCCAGGCAGTCTTATTGCCGCCCTGCTTGAACACCTTCCAGGCCGTGTGGATTAGCCACCCGCCCAGCACCAGCGC
>JAEXTI010000206.1 GCA_023406965.1 Chloroflexota bacterium | reverse complement strand
CTATGAATCGAATGCCAAAATTCGACATGGCGAACTTCTTGAAACCATATGTAGGTAATTGATACTTACTAAGGCAAGCGGGGTCCCCTTCACACGCGGAGTGCCCGCTTGGATCGACCAGCCTAATAGGATTACCAAATACATACATGTACCGATCCCACGCCATTGGATTTCCCGCGCCGGGTATGATGCTATCCGCCTGAATGAACCGACCTAGCGCCGGTCGTAAAAGCGTGACTGATAGAAATACAACCCCGCTTCGGCCTTGTACTGCCCGGTGTACTGCTTCTCCGTAGGCGTCGTTACGCTGGTTGACCAACGCGTCTCTCCCCAGGCGGAGTAGCGTAACTCCGACATTACCCCATCCTGCCGGATCGTCTTCACCGTTCCCCCCAGGTGATCGGTCAGCAACGTGAAAACTTCATAGGTTGTGCTATTGCCTTGCACGCGCATGGCAATGGCCGCGCTGCCCACCGAGTAGTACGTCCGCCAGGTGATCCAGCTCTGCCCGGTCGGTGAAGGATGGGTGTGGTAATACGTGTTACCGAAGTTCCCCTCCGTCATCCCCAATCCAGCCGCCCCGTTCCCAAACACCACCGGAAAATACACCTTGTGGCAGTAATCAAACGCACTTTTGGTTTGAATCTCTACGGAATAGGTTTCTTCCCTGGTAAAGTAAAATCTGTTACGTTCCCGTCTTTTTCTATCCTACCAGAAGCTATATTCCTTAAGTCAGTAACTATTGGCTTGGATTCAAGATCAGTGACAGGCAGGTGAACCACTAGATGGATACTTGGTTTGGACTCTCTGTTGCAAAACTCTAAACTTGCGCTATACCCCTGTTCTGGAGGCGAATAACTCGCCAACGCCATAAATAGAACACCTAATTCCTCAAATGCTTTCCGAGTTCCAAGAAGATGAATTTGCGATCTTCCAGTAGGTATCCATCCTTCAATATCATCCAAAACTAAATCATCCATTATCTCTACCCACATTTCACCTTCAATATGTGAGGTTGAATTCAAAATCCCGCCCCCAACGTAATCCCCTTTAGCATTAAACAATTCACTAAATTTTAGTGTTCGACTTATTTTTCTCTTGTATTCTTTCCGTGGCATCTTATTCCCTCCTAATGCGGTGTTATCCACCACCACCTGCGACATGCGGCTGTTCAGATCGAGCACGAAGTTCGTCGTGATTCCGTTCACCGTTTGCGACACGCGGTCACCCAGGCCGTTGTGTATGCTTGTTTCTGCTCCCCACCACTAATTCTATACCCTATTCTCCCCACCTTATACAATCAAACCATGCTCGCATCTTCTCCTGCGACGCCAGCCTGGACGGAGTCATCGTTGATGTCGAGAGTGAATATAAGCGGCTGGAGGCACATTTTCGGGTCATGTTTTTTCCGCGTAACACCTCAAATTCAGGCCTCTTCCACCTCTGGATGAGTAGTTACTTTTCCGCATTGTTTGCAGAACAAGCAGTTTTCGAGGATAATGAGGCGGGGGCACCTCCAAAAACAGGAGCAAAACATGCGCTCGAAATGGAAGTTGAACCTCATCGGGGCTGCGCTTTTTCTATCGATCCTGGTCCTGGCGGGCAGTTCTCCCGCCGCCGGGCAAACCCTCTTCCCGGTGGCTTACCTGCCCTTCATCTCTCGCGCGCCAACCCCCCCCATCCACACCGGCATCGCCACCTATTACTACGCCACCGGGGAGGGCGCATGCGGCTTTCCGGCCACGCCCGGCGACCTGATGGTGACGGCGATTAACGCAGAGGAGTACAACGGCTCGGCGGTGTGCGGCTCGTACATCCGCGTCAAAGGGGCCAAAGGCGAGGTGACCGTGCGCATCGTGGATCTGTGCCCCGAGTGCAAGGCCGGGCACCTTGATTTGAGCCAGCAAGCCTTTGCCGCCATCGACGACCTCAACAAAGGCCGGGTAGACATCACCTGGCAGCTAATCAGCCCCGAAATCAGCGGGCCGATCATCTATCACTTCAAGGATGGAACCAACCAGTGGTGGACAGCCGTGCAAATCCGCAACCACCGCAACCCCATCGCCAAGTTCGAATACCGCAACGGAAGCGGGGTGTGGGTGAATGTGCCGCGCGTCAGCTACAATTACTTCGTCCAGCAAAACCCCGGCATGGGCCCGGGCCCGTTCACCTTCCGCGTCACAGATGTGTACGGCAATGTGCTCGTCGACAGCGGCGTGCCCCTGCTGGATAATGCGGATTACGCCGGGGCCGGGCAGTTCCCGTATGGGCCGTAGCTACCCTTAACCCCCAATCTCCATTACAATAGCTTCGGTAACAACCCTGCTCTTTTTGGATCTTCATGACCCCCGACCCTAAGATCTTTATCGTCATCCCCGCCTACCGCGCCGAAGCCGCCCTCCCGGCGGTGTTGCAACGCATCCCCGAGCGCGTGAGCGGCATCATTGTGGTCGATGATTGCAGCCCCGATTCCACCGTCCAGGTTGTGGAGCAGTGCCAACGCGCCGATGATCGCATCACCCTGCTGTGCCACACCCAGAACCATGGCGTGGGCGGGGCCATGCAAACCGGCTATCGCGCGGCCCTGGAATTGGGCGCGGATGTGATGGTCAAGATGGACAGCGACGGGCAGATGGACCCGGCCTATCTGGGCCAGCTCATTGCCCCACTCCTGTCGGGTGAAGCCGATTACGCCAAGGGCAACCGCTTCTTGCACGAAAAAGCCCTCACCAAAATGCCCTATCTGCGCCGCATCGGCAACCTGGGCCTGTCCTTTTTGACCAAAGCCGCCTCGGGTTACTGGAACATCTTCGACCCCACCAACGGCTACACGGCTATCAGCGCCGAGGCCGTCCGCGAGCTAAACTTCGACCGGTTGGCCAATCGCTATTTTTTTGAGACCAGTATGTTGCTCGAATTAGGCTTGCAGCGCCTGGTGGTCAAAGACGTGTACATCCCGGCCGTGTATGGGGATGAAAAAAGTTCTCTGTCCATCTCGAAATCGCTGTTTGGGTTCCCTCCCCGCTTGCTGCGCGGTATGTTGCGGCGCATTTTGTATTTCTACTTCATCCGAGATTTCACAGCCGTGACCGTGTTCCTGCTGGCCGGGTGGACCAGCGTTTTGTTTGGCGCGGCCTGGGGCGGGTATCACTGGTGGAAATCCTCCCAGTTGCAGGTGGCCGCCTCGACGGGCACGGTCATGATCGCCATTCTGCCGCTGATCATCGGCTTGCAGTTTCTGCTCCAGGCGGTGGTCATGGACATTCAAAACACGCCCGAGCGGCGCAGGTGACGCGGGGATGGACGCCCCCAAAATCTCCATCATCACCCCTTCCTTCAACCAGGGGTCCTTCATCCGCCAGACCATCGACTCCGTGCTGGGCCAGAACTATCCCAACCTGGAATACATCATCATGGATGGCGGCTCGACGGACGGCACGCTAGATATCTTGCGCTCCTACGGCGCGGACCTCCGCTGGGTGAGCCAGAAGGACAACGGGCAAGCCGACGCCATCAACCGCGGCATGAGCATGGTTTCGGGCGACATCCTGGCCTTCCTCAACTCCGACGACTACTACCTGCCCGGCGCGCTCCACCGGGTGGTCGAGCGCTTTGCGCAAAGCGGTTGTGTGTGGCTCACCGGAGATTATCGCATTGTCGATCAAGACTCGCGCAAGATGCAGGGCTTTGTGGTCGGCTACAAGACCTTCTGGCGCAAGTTTTCATCGGCCGGGCTACTTTCGGTGCTTAATTACATCATCCAGCCCAGCACGTTCTGGAGTCGAGCGCTGTGGGAAGCGGCCGGGCCGCTGGACGTGAATCTGCGCTACACCATGGATTACGATTTTTGGATGCGCGCTATCCGTGTGGCTCCGCCGCTGGTCGTTCCACAGCCGCTTTCGGTCTTTCGCATTCACAAAACCTCCAAGGGCGGCTCGCAGTATGTGCAGCAATTTGACGAGGAGATTCAGGTTTTAAGACGGTACAATAAGAGCCGGGCCATCGACTGGGCGCATCGCGGTCACAACGCCCTGATCAAACTGGCCTACCGGATGATGAAGTGAACCCAAATGGGCGGGAACGATAAGGAACTAAGTAATGGATAGCAATCTACTCAAAGTGGTCCTCCTCACTCTGTTGTTTTGCGTGGTGACCTCCATCTCCATCGTTCTGACAGGCAACCGCGAACTCATTTCAGGGGATATTTTCCAGCGCTTTTTCAAAATCATCTTCGACTGGCGCTTCATCCTGGCCTTCGTCCTGGCCGTGGTGGCGCGCTTCACCTTCATCCTCATCAACAACGCCCTGCTGTCCATTCCTTCGCTTGCCAAAAGCTCCACCACCATCACGGTGTTCATCACCTCCACCTCTTACCTGACCACGGTTCTGCTCAACGTCATCTTCCTGCACGAAAGCCTTACCTTGAGGCAGTGGGGGGGAGCCTTTTTCGTTATCCTTGGAGTAGTGCTGCTAACATTATGAGCCCATCCAACCAACCCCAGCCGCCCGCGCCTGTTCGTTCCTTCTGGCAAAACTCCGTCGCCCGTCTGCTCCGCATCCCTTTCGCCTCCTGGATGCTAGGTGTATTTTGCGTGGTCTTCTTCGCCTACTACGTCGTGCCAGTTTTCTTGAATGATTACCACGAACTACGCGTCTACCCCGATTTTCCTGTCATCAACCCTATCGGCGGCGACCTGCGCGAATATTTGGGCTTCTCCAAAGCGCTACTTGAGGACGGCTCACCTTACATCCCCCCAAACTATTATCCGCCCCTGCAAGCCCTGCTCTTTGCTCCCTTCGTGCGCTTCGGTCCCGATCAAAGCTACGTATACATCACCGTGCTCAACTTCTTGAGCTTTCTGGCCATCACCTGGCTATATCCCTGGTTGGTTTCCAGACCCCGCCGCTGGAGTCAAATGGCCACTCTAGGGTTGGTAAGCGGCTTGTTTTCTTATGGTCTGTTGTTTCAATTGGAGCGCGGTCAGTTTGACTTGCTGGTCATGGTATTATGCTACGCGGCAATTTATCTCTTTCACCATCACCCTCGCTTGCGGTTGCTAGCCTACCTGCTTTTCGTCGTTTCCGTCAACATCAAGATATACCCACTTGTTTTCATCCTATGCTTCACATTGAACTGGCGCGACTGGAAGCACAATCTGCTACGCTGGGGGCTGCTGGGGCTGGCCAACCTGGCCGGTTTAATCGTCCTGGGCTGGAATGTGTTTCAAGATTTCATCCGCGCGCTCATGGGCCAGTTAGGCAATCCCAGCTATGCATGGGTAGGTAACCACTCCATCGATTCCTTCGTACGAACAGTTGCACAGCGGGCATCAGAAGACTTAAACATACTTGATGGTAACATCCGTGTGTTTTCTCTGCTCCTCATAGCAGTTTTCGCCCTGTTCTTGGTGGCTGCATGGGCGCTAATCTACCGCAAGCGGATCAGTGCTGCAAACCCTTACCTCCTAATCCTGCTTACCTTGGCAACCATGCTCATTCCCTCCACCAGCCACGATTACAAGCTGTCGATATTGGTTGCGCCGGTAGTCCTGCTGTTCAACCACCTGGAACTTCGCAGTACCGGCCGCAAGCGCCTGGACGTGGCTGCTCTCCTTCTGGCGCTGTGGTTCAGCGCGTCCTATTTCTCCACCTTGCTTTACCACCCCGATCTGCCCATTCCTATAGCAAATAACCTGCCTGCGCTGATGAACATGGCATTCGCGACCACCGGGTTGGCCTATGCCCGAGTCGCCCAAGCACGCTGGTCAGGCTCTCCAACCAATTTTCTAGATTTGACCTGATTTCCACTGTTGAGCGAGATTCTTTACAATGAAAAAACTCAGACCTGAAATTATCTTTTCCGTCATCATCCTCATCTTCGGTACACTCCTTGCCCTGATCACACCTTTTGGCGCCGGCGCGGACGAAGATACTCACATCGGCCGCATATGGGAAATGTCCACCGGGGCCCTGGTGCCCAATCAACACCTTTCCACTGGACCAAACTATCCTCAAGTGTTCAGCCAGATCTCCTATCGGCAGAGTGTGAACTTGCAGCCCATCACCTGGGACATCTGGAAAGAACAACTCTTCGCCGAAATCGATTGGGACAACTTCATCAACCACTCCACTCGCGCCCGATATTTCTTCACCCTGTACCTGCCTCAAGCCTTCATCATGGGCGTGATGGGTCGCCTGCTCGACTTGCCAGTCGGATTCATCTATTACGCCATCCGCCTGTCTTACCTGCTCATCTATGTGCTGCTGGTCTACCTGTCCATCCGCATCATCCCGGTAGGCAAATGGTTGCTCGGCATCCTGGCCGCCACACCTATGTCGCTCATCCAGGCCGCCTCCGTTTCCCCCGATTCAACCAACAACGGCATTGCCTTCGTCTTCATCGCCTGGGCTTTATATATGAACACCGCGGAGAAACGGGAAACATTCACCAGGAAAGATTGGTTCATCACCGCGCTGTTGACGCTGGCTGTCTGCACACTTAAACTCAACACGGTTCCACTTCTGTTCGCCCTGCTGCTCATTCCCCGAGCAAAGTTTGGCTCCAAAAAGTGGCTGGCAGGGTTCATCGTCTTCGCCATTCTGGCCATCGCCGTCGTCTGCCTGGGATGGAACTTTCTGACCGCATCCGAACTGCTCACTTCAACCACCATTGACACCTACAATGCCTCGGAACAAATCAAGCTAATCCTCCAGGACCCTGGCCGCTTCTTCACTTCCATCGGACAAACCATCCTCACCCAAACTCCCCGTTATGCGCGCAACTGGGTAGGGGTCAGTGGATTTGGCTACTGGCCGCTGCCGAAACCAGTTTATTGGATCACCCCGTTGCTCATTCTTCTGGCCATGCTCAGCGATTCGATGGGCGGCCTGCTCAACCGGCGCAAACGGCTGATCGCCTTAGCCACCTTTATAATTGTGTTCCTGCTAACTCTTGTTTTGTTCTACCTACTCTATAATCCGCCGGGTACCACCCTGATCCCCGGCGTGCAGGGGCGTTACTTCCTGTTCATCACGCCGCTCTTGTTTCTCGCCTGCCTGCCCACCCGGGCTGTCCTGCGTCTGAAATCTGGTTGGCTATGGGGTGGCTCTGCCTTCGTCGCGCTGCTGACCGTTGGCGGGCTTTCCCTGGCCTACCATTTCACCTGTGGAAGCGCTTGGTATACCACAGGCCTATGCACGCTCCCGCGGCACAAAAATCAAACAGCCGCATCCAGCCTGACGATAGCTTTGCCTGCCGCCCAACCGGTCTCACAGACCTTTACCGCTCAATGCAACAATCTCACAAAAACCAGCCTATGGCTGTACGATCATAGCGCGGATGTCGGCTGGCTGGCTGTTACGGTGCTGAATGCAGACACAGGTGAGATGGTTATTTCGCGCAGTATCCCGGCTGTCGAATTACCCTCAGATGACTGGCTTGAGATAGATTTTCCTGCCATTCCCGACTCGGCCGACCAGACCTTTGCACTGCAAATTACCGCTGCTGGCGACCTGCCGTTGAGTGAGGTCGAGGTTGGGGTATCCGACCGCAACGAATTCCTTGACGGAGAACTTAGCATCGGTTCTGAAACGCAGGTTGGTGATCTATTCTTCCGTTACGGTTGCCTGACCGGACTGGAAAGATTGCTGCATCCCTCTGGCCGTTGAGAGATTAAGCAGGGGCCCCGTGTCCATCATCGACTTTTCTCAAACCCCCTCTTCTGAAAAACAAAAAGCCCCCCGGCTGGTCAAGCTGGGCGCGGGCAGGTTAGGGCTGTGGGGGCGCCCGGCCTTGTCCAAATTCGGCGAGTGGAAAGAACTAGGACTCACCACCGTTCTGACCCTGCTGTCCACCGCCGAAGAAGCCCAGCGTGTTGGCGCGGCAGTCACCCATGCCGGGCTGGTATGGCACTGGTTCGAGCAGGCCAACGGTCAAGACCTGCCCGCGCCGCAGCGCTTTGAACTGCTGCAAGAATTGCAAATCATCAACCGCGAAATCGACACCGGAAGCTGGGTGCTCATCCACTGTGCCGCCGGAATGCACCGCACCGGCATGGCCGCCTACGCCCTGCTACGCCTGCGCGGACTCGACCGGGCCGCCGCGCTGGATTTAATGCAACAAATGCGCCGCGTCACCCGTGAAGGAGTTGGCGAAAAACGCCTGGACTGGGTCGATACCTGGCTGGCAGAATTCCAGATACCCTAAACAAAAAGCCGTTTGTGTGCTAAAATAGCGGGCGCGTTAAGTGCGCCAGGGTCCACTAGCTCAATGGTAGAGCAACTGACTCTTAATCAGCAGGTTCAGGGTTCGAGTCCCTGGTGGATCACCTAAATATGGCGGGGTGCTACGCCGCAACCCCCACA
>JAEXTI010000196.1 GCA_023406965.1 Chloroflexota bacterium | reverse complement strand
GGCCCGAGCAGCTTTTGGACGTTCTCTTCCTGCTCGTTGTTGGGGAAGGGGTAGCAGCGGTTGAGGCGGTTGAGGATTTCCATGGTGTCTTTCTGCGAGAGCAGATCGACCAGGACGAAGTGCATTTCCTTTTCGACGCGCAGTTCTTTGGTGTCCAGGCGGTCACCGTCAAAGGTCATCAAAACCGGGCGGTTGCCAAAAGCGCAGCCTTGATCCATGCGCCCGCAGCGCGAGGGGGTGGTGATCTCGCCCTGGTAGGCCAGCTCCATCTCGCCGCGCACGGTCATTTTGAGGTCGTAGACGCGGTTGAAGGCGCGGGCGGTGAGCACGCAGATGGCCGCGCTGGAGGAAAGACCTTTCTTGATGGGCAGGTCGGTTTTGTAGTTGTTGATGACCAGCCCGCGGATGTGATAGTTGGTGAGCATCTGGTAGGCCACGCCGGCGGCATAGCTCCAGAAACCGCCTTTTTGGGCCTCTTCGAGCAGGGTTTGCGGTTCCATGCTAATCTCATACGGCCCAACCGATTCCCCTTCGGGGGTGACAGAGGTAATGATCAGCTTGTTGGGGTGGGGCTCCACCTCGGCGTAGATGCCCTGGTTGGTGCCGCAGATGATGGCGTAACCTTTCTCGACGTCAGCGTTAATACGGCGGTAACCACCGGCCCAATCAGAGTGCTCGCCGAGCAGGCAGATGCGGCCTGGGACAAAGAGTTTCATTTACGGCTCCATTCGATGAGAGAATATACCGAAATTGATGTATATGCAGGCGCGAAGCGCCTGCATATACATCAATTTCGGATGTCTTGAGTATTCACAGTTTGATTTTATTGGCAAAGAGGTGAATCGTCAACGCCGGATCATGGATGGTGGTAAAATGGCGCAGAATTTGGCGAAAAAGGTGACGAACATGATGCGTAAATTGGTCTGGCTCCTGTTAGTTTTGGCAGTGACATTGAGCGGATGCTCCCGGTCAACCACAATAGACACGAGTAGTGATCTGACCACGGCAGGACCTCTGGCAACCAGTTACCCGGCGGCAGCCGAGGGCGGCTGCTTGCTGCCCCAGACTCCTCCGCCCTACCTGGGTATGTGGAGCCTGGAGAGTGAAGACGGCCCGCAGATGGTGGTTTTCACCGAGACGAGTTTCTATATCGTTGAGACGGGCAAGACGGTGGGTGAGAATGGCGGCACGCGCGAGCGCTTTGCCGAAGTGACCGCGATTGATGTGGAGAAGCAGCAGGTTACGCTGATGACGAAGTGGATCCGCGTGAACGGAGAGATGGTGGGGTACGACAGCCCACAGGTCTTTTTGACCTACCGCGTGGAAGACGGTAAGTTGAGTTTTGCTACCAGCACGGAAGGCTTTCCCGCAGAGGCGGGTGCGGAACAGTATACAACGAAGTAAGCGGGGCGCGGGTAAGAAACCCGCGCTACAAGGTCGGTTTTACCCTGGGCATGAGTCGGGAAGAAGGACGCGGGGTAAGGTTACCCCGCCTACAACGTGCGATGATTGACGGCGTGGAAACGCTCAACATGCGTTAAAATAAACTTTGTGAAGACCTACATCATCCAGCTCGAAACCCACGACGATGTCATATCAGTGCGCGATAAGATAGGATGGAGCAAAGCTCCGCGCATCCTGTTGATCTGGCCGCGCCGGGGAAACGTGCTGGGACGGCAGGTGGACCTTTCGGTGCTGCAGCGGCGAGCTTCCAGCCTGGGGGCGCAGTTGGGTGTGGTCACACGCCAAGAGAACGTGATGGCGTATGCCCAAGAGCTGGGCATACCGGTTTTTCGCAGCGCGCAACAAGCCCAGCGTTCTCGCTGGCGCAGGCCGCGCGGACTGGCCCGGCGGCTGGATTGGCGTAAACGGGGACGCACCTATGTGCCACCTGAAGAACTGCGCGCGCAGCGGGCCGAACTCAAGGCGACGAAAGCCCAGCCCTTGTGGGTGCGCTTGGGGGCCTTCACTCTGGGAGCCTTGTCGGTGCTGGCTTTGATGGCTTTCTTTTTGCCCTCCGCAAAGGTGCGTCTGGCGCCGGCTTTAAGCCAACAAGAACTGACCCTGGACGTTTGGGCCGCCCCGGAAATCCCGGTGGCTAATCCTTCAGGCGGACTGCCTGCCCGGGAGATTAACGTGGTGGTGGAGGGCAGCGAGCAAGTGCCCAGTTCGGGAACTACGCGCCTGCCGGGACGCAATGCCGATGGCATGGTCTTATTCACCAATTTAACCGCCGCCAGTGTGGATATCCCGATGGAGACGGTGGTGGTCACCCTGGATAATCCCGCGGTGCGTTTTGCCACCACGCGCGCGGTGACTCTGGCGCCTGGCTCTGGCAGCACGGCGCAGGCGCCGGTGCGCGCTTTGACGCCGGGCAGCGCGGGTAACGTGGAAGCAGGACAGGTGCAGGCCCTGGAGGGAAACACGGGTCTATCGGTGGTGGTGACGAACCCCGAACCCATCGAAGGCGGCACGGATCTGAGCGGGCTGGCTCCCACGGCCAAGGACTACGAAGATCTATATGACGAAATGCTGGCCGCTCTCAGCGCTGACGCGGTGGAAGAACTCACCCAGCAGACGGGCGCAGACGGCTTGCTGTTGGCGGAGACCCTGCGTGTGGAGCGGGTTCTGGAGGCTGTCCGCGAGCCGGAACCCGGCCAGCCCGGCGACTTTGCCCGCTTGCGCTTGCGGGTTGAATATACGGGCTGGACCATCCAGCCGGCCGACTTGGAGCAGGTGGCGCAGACGGCCCTGGAAGTGGATCGCCCACAGGGTTACCAGGTGGTGGACGGGTCATTGGTCATTGAGCAACTTTCTCAGCCGAAGGTTGACGATAATTCGACGGCGCGGTGGCAGGTGAAGGTTTCACGCATACTGCGCGCTCAGTGGTCGGATGCGCAGATTGCCCAGGCGCTGGCCGGGCGCAGCCGGGGCGGCGCAGCGGAATGGCTGGCGGGCACATTGGAGCTTTCGGAAGCTCCTCAGATTGAGATTATGCCGAACTGGTGGCAGCGCATGCCCTTCCTGGCTTTTCGCATTGGGGTGCAAAGCCGATGAGCGGGCGAGTGCTGGGCGTGGATCCGGGCGACAAGTGCATTGGGCTGGCGGTCAGCGACCCGACCGGCACCATTGCGCGCGGGTTGACGGTGGTGAACCATGTGGCGCGGGCGGTGGACGCCGCCACCATTGCGCAGATCGCCGTTGAGCAAGGCGCGGTGAAAATCATCGTTGGGCAGGCGCTTGACGATGAGGGCCAGGTGGGGCCTGCGGCGCGTAAGGCCGCCCGCCTGGCAGAGGCCATCCGCCTGCAGACCGATTTGCCGGTCGAATTGTGGGATGAGAGCGGCAGCACGCAAACCGCGCAGCAAACGCGCATCGTCATGGGTGTTTCGCGGAAAAAACGCAGCGGCCACTTGGACGACCTGGCCG
>JAEXTI010000191.1 GCA_023406965.1 Chloroflexota bacterium | reverse complement strand
CTGTTTGGGAGCGGGGGCTGGAAGGCATTGTCACCCTGCTCATTGGATTGAGTTTTTATTTTGTCACTGTTGCCTGGGTGAAAGACGAGCAGCGCTTGCGCTTCACACTGCGTTGGGTGAACTGGTCGGGGGTGTTGCCATTGGTATGGAGCGTGGTGCAGTTTGGATTCATGGACAAGCACGAAGGTACGTTTCCAGATTGGATATGGTCCGTTCACCAGTATATCTCGACGAGCCGGCTGCACCATTGGCGCGTGACCGGCGTAGCCTTCGAGCCTTCCTGGCTGGCACATCAACTGAATGTTCTGTATTTGCCCATCTGGCTTTCGGCCGCTTACACCGGCCAAACAGCCCATCGTTTTCGTTGGGGTCCGCTGACGCTGGAGCGGGTGCTGGCGGTGGTGGGCTTGGTGACCTTGTTTCTATCCAAATCCCGAATTGGGCTTATTTCAGCGGTGCTCATGATTGGGGCGCTGGCTCTGATATGGTTGCAAAAACGCTGGGAGCATATTCAACCGCGTTTGCTGGGCGCGCGTTACGCTTCAGCCGGGGCACGCGGGCTTTCAACGTTTGGTATGTATGTACTGTTGGTGGTGATGCTAGCGGGGGTGTTGCTGGGCATTGGCTGGGGCATGAGCCGTTTCGACCACCGCATGGTGCGTTTGTTTGATTTGCAAGCCCTGCGAGATGGCTCGCTGGCCAAGTATGCCAACCAGTTGTTGTTCGCCGAACGTTTGGTTTATTGGGAAGCGGGTTGGGAGGTGTTCGAGCAGTACCCAGTCATGGGTGTTGGCCCAAATAATTCGGGGTTGTTCTTTCCCCAGACACTGAATGCTTACGCCTGGGGGCTAGATGAGGTGCGAACCATTTTTTATGAATGGGACTCGGTGCCGAATCCGAAGAACTTGTGGGTGCGCATCCTGGCGGAGACCGGACTGGTGGGGTTTGCGATGTTCGTGAGTTGGTTGGCATTGATTGGATATTCGGCCAGGCAGCTCTTCAGGCACAGCGACGCTCTGGGAAGATGGGTGGGATTGGCGGGCGTGCTGGCACTGGCCGCGCTGCTGGTGGAGGGGTTCAGCCTGGATACATACGCGCTGCCCTATTGGTGGATGATGTTTGGATTGGTGACCACAGCCTGGACAGGCTGGTATAATCGAGCCATGTTAATTCCAATCGAACTTACCACTCATTCGAGTTCGGAAGTTCGAGAGTAATCGATTTTTTGGAGGTGCTGGGTGGAAAAATCTACGAAGTGGATCATCGCAGTTGTTGCGATTATTGTGGTGTTTTGTTTGTGCCTCTCGGTTTTGTGCATAGGAGGCGCGGGCCTGATCATCTATCGAGTCTCACAGTCAACGCTGGTGCCTTTTCCAACGGATGACCCTTTCGGCCTGCCGAACGTACCCACCCTGCTTCCTTTCCCCGATCCCGAAGAGACGCCTACGCCGGACAGTGGGCCGGTTCCGACGTTGGCGGTAGAGCCTTCATCTAACAATGCTTTAGAAACGCTGAAGACTTTGGAAGAGAATCTGGTGCCGGAAAACGACTTGATCGAATTGGCGGAACGGTTTGAGGGAAAAGTCAACATTGAACCCACGTTGCCGCCGCCCTCCGCGCCATTGAAGGTGGGTGACACCGAGACGTTCTGGGCTACCGATTTGGACACGGACGAGAATTTTGAGATTGACGCGACGCTGCGCTATGTTGGCGACAACATCTATTTCTGGATCGAAGACAGCGTTCGTTATAGTAACAGCGACCTGAAGCAGTTGGCTGAAACCTTTGACGAAGAAATAGTGCCTACCAACCGCAAGTTCTTTGGCTCAGAATGGTCGCCGGGAATTGACAGCGACCCGCATCTGTATGTGCTGTATGCGACCGGCTTGGGCAGCAGCGTGGCGGGGTACTTCTCTTCCAATGATTCGTTCCCTCCTGCCGCGGTGGAATTCTCCAACGGACATGAAATGTTCTTCCTCAGCGCCGACAACGTGGACCTGGGCGAGGATTACATCTACGGCACAATGGCTCACGAGTTCCAGCACATGATCCACTTTGCCAATGACCGCAATGAAGAAGGCTGGGTGAATGAGGGCTTCTCGATGCTGTCGGAGTTGTTGAACGGATATGACGCCGGCGGGTTTGATTACCTGTTCATGAGCGACCCGGATTTGCAATTGAACACCTGGCCTGATTTTGAGGATTCGACGCCGCACTATGGGGCTTCCTACCTGTTCTTCACTTATTTCCTGGATCGGTTTGGCGACGATGCCACCCAGTTGCTGGTGAAGCATGACGAGAACGGGATGGAAAGCATTGACCTGGTGCTGGGTGAGATGAGCGTTGTGGACGAATCAACCGGAGAGCCGGTTGGCGCGGACGATGTCTTCCGTGATTGGACGGTTGCCAACTACCTGGGTGACGAAAGCGTGGCCGATGGGCGCTATTACTACTCGAACTATCCGGGTGCTCCCACGGCTTACGCTATCGAGGACTACCCGGTGTGCCCGGTGGAAGCGCAGATGCGCACGGTGAATCAATACGGCACGGATTACATTTCCTTCACCTGCGATGGATCTTACACACTGGAATTCACCGGTTCGACTGAGGTGGGGGTACTGCCGGTGGATGCCTACTCGGGCGAGTATGCCTTCTGGTCGAATAAGGGCGACGAATCCCACATGACCTTGCGGCAGGAATTTGACCTCACCCAGGCCAGCGGCGACATTACCCTTTCTTACCGCACCTGGTACGACATCGAAGAAGGGTATGACTACGTCTACCTGACCGCTTCGACCGACGGTGGAGAGACCTGGGAAATCATCCAGACTCCATCTAGTACGGATGAAGACCCCAGTGGGAATAGCTACGGCTGGGGTTACAACGGAACAACGCCTGTGTACATCCTGGAAGAAGTGGATCTTTCCGATTATGCAGGGGAGAAAGTCCTTTTGAGTTTTGAGTACATTACCGACGCAGCGGTGAACGGGCAGGGATTCTTGCTGGATGATATCAGCATCCCGGCGATCAATTACCAGAGCGATTTTGAGACGGATGACGGCGGTTGGGTTTCTGAAGGTTTTGTGCGCGTGACCAACCACTTGCCGCAGACGTTCATTGCCACCCTGGTGAAGTTTGGCGATGAGACCACGGTCGAGCCTGTTACGCTGGATGATTTGCAGCGCGGGCAGGTTGACTTTGAGATAGGCGGCGATGTACGTGAGGTGGTGTTGGTGGTGAGCGGGACGGCGCGGTATACCAATCAACCCGGTTCATATCGATTCACGGTGCGTTAACCCGGGCTTTGCCCGCCTCAAAAATAAATCAGGGAGCATTTGCCGCAATTCGTGCGGCAAATGCTCCTTGAAGTTTTTTCGTAGACGCCTGATAGACGCGATACTGTTTGGCGGTCGGTTGTTTTGTTTAAAATCCGATCGCCTGGCATGGGGGGGGCATGCCAGGCGATCTTCAGGGAGGGAATGCCACCAATCGCTTTCGCTGCTCGGTGGACAGACACCCTTATGAATAATGGTGTCTAGAGATAATATACACCAAACAAAGGAAAATGCATTAAATAAAGATGAGAGATTTTATCTTTTTTGTGGGTTTTCGCCGAACAGGCGCAGCCAATCATCCAGTTCTTCCTCGTTGACAGCAGAAGGGGCGCCCGGGAGGGATTCGGCGGCCTGGCGGGCTTGAAGTATTTGCTCGGCGAACTGCTCGGAGGGCAGGATGGCAGCTTGAAATCGGCGGGCTTCGCTCTGCACGCGGCGGTCTGAACTGACCAGGGTGACCTGTCGTGCGCTACGCTGCATCCGTTCCAGGCGACGGCGCAACGCATCGTCTGCCGTTTGCCCAGCGGGCACGAAATGGGCTTTGATGCCCCCGTAGGAGCGCGTGCCGGCTTTTCCAGGGGGAGCCCCGTCGAAGTACACCTCGACCGTTTGGCGACGAATGCGGCTGAAAACCTGAAGCAATTCGATCAGGCGCATTTCATCGTCCATGTCGCGCAAGCTGAGACCTGGCAGCTTGGGAATGAGGTTGTGTCCGTCGACGAGATAGAGCATAAGGATATTTTACTAGATGTGATACAATCCACCTATGAGATCTGGCCACCGACGTCCGGGAATACTCCTGTATCTAATTCTCAATATCATCGTTTCAGCAGCCACCACCCTGGGGGTGTTGGCGATTTGGGATCGGGTGATGAGCCGGGAGATGCCCCCTGCGGAAGCGTGGGGCTTTAAGCCGGCGGCGACCGCCACGGTTGACCCAAGCGGAGCTGTCTTGCAGCCCGCGGAAGTGACTCCTACTGCGACTGGACCGTTGATTGAGGTTAAATCGGTCGTGGCAGCGGGCGACCTGGCCCAAGAGTATGTCTTGTTGCGCCGCCTGGGTGAAGGAGACCTGCGCCTTTCGGGTTGGGTGCTGCAAGATGAAGATGGACACCAATACGTGTTTCCCAGTAGCCCGGAATTGATTTTGTTCAAAGACGGCGCGGTGCAGGTTGCGACACGAGCGGGGGAAGACACGCCGACCGAGATTTTCTGGAACTTGACCAAAGCGGTGTGGTCCAGTGGTGAGACAGTCACGTTGCTGGATCAGAACGGGAACGTGCAGGCAGAATATCGGGTGCCGTGATGAATTGGACGCAGCAGATCGGAGAAGAGAAAACCTGCGTGACTGAAGCCAGCATCGTCTTCCATGAGTTACCTGCCAAGAACCGGCGGATCGATCAGGCGGAAAAACCGCGCATTGTCGTTTTCCAGTATGAAAGGGAGGGGTAAGCATGTCGCAAGCGCTTTACCGAAAATGGCGACCCCGGCAATGGGATCAGGTCATCGGGCAAGATCACTTAATCCAAACTTTGCACAACGCGGTGAAGAGCGGGCGGGTGGGGCATGCTTACCTGTTTGCCGGTCCGCGCGGAACCGGGAAGACGACCACCGCCCGCCTGCTGGCAAAAGCGGTGAACTGCCTGGACGAGGATTTGGGCAACCGGCCTTGCGACCAGTGCGCGCACTGCACGGCGGTGAATGAAAATCGTTTTTTAGATTTGATCGAGATCGACGCGGCTTCCAATACCAGTGTTGAGGATGTGCGCGATTTGCGGGATAAGATCAATTTCTCGCCTTCACAGGGTCGCTTCAAGGTGTATATCATCGACGAAGTGCACATGCTGTCGACGGCGGCCTTTAACGCGCTGTTGAAGACGCTGGAAGAGCCGCCCCCCCACGCCATTTTCATCCTGGCGACGACCGAAATTCATAAGATTCCGGCCACGGTGCTGTCGCGCTGCCAGCGCTACGAGTTCCGGCGCGTGCCGGTGGGTTTGATTGCAGGGTTGCTGCGCGAAAAGGCCAAAGAAGAGAGTTTGGCGGTGGATGAAGAGGCACTGCTGCTCATTGCGCGGCAGGCTACGGGCAGTTTCCGCGATGCGATCTCATTGCTAGATCAGTTGACCTCTACGGGGCAGAATGTGACCCTGGCAGAGGCGCAGGTGGTGTTGGGCACGGCGACCAATGAGAAGGTGTTAGGGCTGGTGGAAGCTATTTTGACCAGAGACGCCGCTGCGGGTTTCCAATGCATTCAATCGGCACTGGATTCGGGCAGCGATGCGCGCCAATTTGCCCGTCAGGTGGTGGAATACTTGCGCGGGCTGCTGCTGGTGCGTATGAACAACGCCGGTTTGATTGATGCGACGGCAGAGATGCGCGCTCAGATGGCCAATCATGGCGGGCGCTTTGACACGGCCGGACTGCTGGAGGCGATTCGCGCTTTCAACGCGGCGTCTGCCGATACTCGCAGCAACTGGCAGCCGGGCCTGGGACTGGAGCTAGCTCTGGCAGAAGCGGTGAGTGAGAAACCTGCTGCCGTAGCGCCTGTGGCGCAAGCGCCCGCGGCCCAAACCATCAGCCACGCGACGGCCCAGCCAATGGTCCAGCCTGCGGCGCGGACGGTGCCCCCGGCAGGCCCTGCGACGGAACCGGCCAGCCAGAGGGCGACTGCCGAGGTGGAAAAGCAGGCCCCGCGGGCACAGGCGGAGAAAAGCACGGGAACTGTTGAGAAAGCTTCCCCCGAACACAGTGGTGAGAGTTCGGGGCAAGGATCGGACCTTGGGCAGATCCGCCAGAGTTGGGCGCGGATTCGCCAGGTGGTGCGCCAGCGCAGCGCCTTGACGGCTGCCGCGCTGAACTCGTGCCGTACCTTCACCATCAAGGATGGCATCCTGGTGTTGGGATACCAGAATGACTTGCTTAAGTCAAAGATGGAGACGGAGGATAACCTGGCGCTGCTGAAAGCGGCACTGCAAGGGGTGCTAGGTGTTTCCATGCCGGTGCGCTGCGTAGTGATTGGTAACAAGACCACATTGGAAGCGGATGACCTGGACATTGACAGCGACGGCATGGTACGCACGGCGCTGGATTTGGGCGGGGAAATCGTCTATAAAGAATAATTGACTGCCTGCGCCGCATTGGGCGAACGAAGGCAGCAGAAAAACAACCTGGAGGAACTATGGCAAAAGGATTTAATCGTGGACCTTCGATGGGCGCGGGCGGGGGAATGATGGCCCAACTGCGCAAGTTGCAAGAGCAGATGGCTCAGGCCCAGGAGCAACTGGCCAGTGAAACCGTGGTCGGTACGGCTGGTGGTGGGGCGGTCAAAGTGACCATGACCGGAGACCAGCATTGCACGGCGGTGGAAGTGGATGCCGAGTTTTTAAAGGATGCCGACGCCGAGATGCTGCAAGATATGCTGATGACGGCGGTGAACCAGGCGCTGGATGCTTCGCGCAAGTTGCAGGAAGAGCGCATGGGCCCGCTGGCCGGCGGCATGAGCGGCATGGGGCTGGGATTCTAAATGGCGGGTTTGCCCGAACCCGTTCAGGCATTGATCACCGCTTTTGAGCGGCTGCCGGGCATTGGGCCGAAGACGGCTTCGCGGCTGACGTTCTACATCCTGCGCCAGCCGGAAGAGACTTCGCGCGCGCTGGCGGATGCGCTGCTGGCGATTAAAACAGCGACCAGCCTGTGCCCGATATGTTTTCACATCACCGGGGCGGGGCAGGAATGCTGCGAGATTTGCGCTGATACGCGCCGCGATGAGGCCCAACTGTGCGTGGTGGAAGAGCCGCTGGATGTGCTGGTTGTAGAGCGCACAGGCGGTTTCATGGGACGCTACCACGTTCTGCACGGGGTGTTGTCACCTATCGAAGGGATTGGGCCGGAACACTTAAAAATTCGCCAGTTGCTCGAGCGGGTGCGCGAGGGCAAAATCCGCGAGGTGATTGTGGCGACCAACCCGAGCATGGAAGGAGATGCTACGGCGCTTTATTTGCGCACGCAACTCCAGCCGCTGGGGGTGCGCATCACGCGCCTGGCGCGTGGGTTGCCCGTAGGCGGCGACATTGAGTATGCCGACCAGAACACGCTATTGCGCGCTTTGGCCGGGAGGCAGGATTTGTAAATGGACGTTTTCGAGGCGATTTCGGCGCGGCGCAGCATCCGCCGCTTCAAGGATGAGCCACTGGCGGATGAGGTTGTTGAGAAGATCCTCCAGGCGGGAACGCTGGCACCTTCGGGGAAGAACCGCCAACCCTGGCGGTTTTATGTGGTGAGCAGCGACCCAAAGAAAGCCGAGATGGTGGGCATTTTGCGTGCAGCCGTGCAACGCCTAACTGCCGAGGGTCACAATATGCGTTGGCCCGAGCACTCGGTAGATATCATGGAGCGCGCGCCGGTGACGGTGTTTGTGTGCAACCCCGAAGGGCAGCGCCCGTGGTTTGCTCACGGCAGCGACCAGGCGATGATGCAGGTGGTGGATACACAGTCGGTGGGGGCTGCCATCCAGAATATGCTCCTGGCAGCGCAAGCAGAAGGGGTGGGCTCGTTGTGGATTTGCGACGTGTTCATCGCTTACGATGAGTTGTGTGATTGGCTGGGTGAGAAAGGCGAACTGATCGCAGCGATCGCGTTTGGATATGCCGACGAAGCGCCTGCCGCGCGCCCGCGCAAAGCACTGAGCGAAGTAACGGTGTGGGTGAAATAATCTCAAAAAAGAACCCTGCGAGGCAAAAGCACCGCAGGGTTCTTTTTTGAGTGTGAAAATGATCGCCGGTTCTTATACAGCCGGGGCCTGGAAGGTTTTGCCTTCGGCCTGCACCACGTAGACTGGCATCCAGGCCAGGCCAGACAGTTCTATATAGATATCCTTGCGCAGGGGGTTGATGGTGACCTCGGTGAAGTCGCCAACCGTTTGGGCCCACTGATCCTGCAGGCGGGCGGCAGCGGCGTCTTTTTCGCTTTGCAGGGCAGTCATTTCTTCCTGCAGGGATTTGAGCAGGTCGTTGGCGGCTTCCAGGTTCTCTTTGGCCTGCGAGGTCATGCGCCCTTTGCTGAGTGAGGAAGAGATGCTCTTCTTGCGCTTGGAGAATAGGCTGATGGCCAGTTCGGCTGCGCTGCCCAACTCTTCCATGCGCCGGCGGCTGACCTCATTCTCGTATTTATCCTCCATCGACTGCTGTTTTTCAATCTTGCGCTTGAGAGTAGTCAGACGGGTGTTGAAGGTGGAGTCGAGCTTGGCTTGCTGATCACGCAGTTGCAAACGGGCGGCTTCTTCACATTTCTTGCGGAAGGTGACCTGGGTGTCGTCGGGGGACGAGTAGATTTTGAGACCATCATGCGCGAAGAGAGTCAGGCCGGCGGTGCGGTAGACCCAGTCGAGAAATTCTTTTTCCAGGGCGGCGGCATTCTTCGAGCCGCTCAACCAGGACGGCAGGGACAGGAAGCGCGCATCCGGCAAGGGCTG
>JAEXTI010000185.1 GCA_023406965.1 Chloroflexota bacterium | reverse complement strand
TGTGGATGGCGAACACCGGGCTGTATGGTTTTCTCAGCGTCTCGCTCAAGTCCATGGGGGCCACCGACAGCCTGGTGGGGCTGGTTGCCGCTGCCGCGGCTTTCTTTGAAATTCCATTCATGTTTTTCAGCGGCTGGATCATGCGCAAGCTGGGCAGCGCGCGTATGTTGTGGTTTTCGCTGCTGGGATACACCTTGCGCCTGTTTTTGTACTCGATCATTCCAGCCCCTGAATGGGCCATCGCGGTGAATGTGCTCAACGGTGTTTCCTATGTCATGTTCTATAACTCTGCCATTGCCTATGCCTACGAAGCGGCTCCGCAAGAGTTTAAGGCTACATCGCAAGGCCTGTTCATCTCGACCACTGCCCTGGCGGGAGTGGCCGGGTCGGCGGTCAGCGGCTGGATGTACGATGCGCTTGGCCCGCCGGGGCTGTTCCGCGTGCTGGCGGGGATCACTTTTGCGGCATTTGTGATTTTTGGGTTGGGCAGGATTAAGCGAAACAGACCCTGACGTGAAACGAACTCAAGAGGGGACAGCGGTCTGGGAAAGGACAGGAGTTTTTTACGAACTTCATAGCCATTCCCCCGTTATTCGTTTTAAACCACTGTTTTTCATTTCGCTTCAAGCAAATTTTGTATAATCTATACTACGATCAAAAAACCTTGAAACCATTATCCTGCCAGCTCACATAAATAAATCTTCGCCATGCGCTTTAGATTTCTTTGCTCACTCGTTGTTGCTTTTCTCTTTCTCCATGCCTGCGCTGTGGTGGTTCCTCCGGTTACGCAAACACCACTTAATCCAGCAGTTCCATCACCCACACGGACAACACTAGAAACCCTTCCGGTTACCCCAACGGCAAGTTACTTTACCCGAGCCGCTTTCGAGCAGCAAACTGCAACAGTATACGCTGCTACTGCGCAAAGATGGTCGCCTACGCCGTCCGTTACTCGCCGCCCTCCAACCCTCACCCCATCTATTACGCCAATCCCGACTCGGACTGCCACCTTTGACCCTCAAACTATCCGCACGGCTACCCCCGCTCAGGCAGCCATTTACCCACAAGTGACTCCGGGACCTGTGGCAACTCCAGTCCTCGAAGATGAAAATTATTTCATTCTTAAAGAGGAGGATTTGCTCGCTTTCCTTAATCAATATGGCCCACAACCCTTCTTGATGAATCAATTAGATTCGGCACAACTTTATCAAGACCTGACTCATGATGGTCTACCTGAATTTATCTTTTCGGGTAATTCGATGTATATCTTCGGCTGCCAGAATGGACAGTATATCGAGCTTGCTGCCCTCCCACCTGATATGTATTTATTATCACCAGAGATAAAGGCGATCAAGGATCTTAATAAAAATGGAGTTCCCGAACTCTACATCCTAACCGCTCGCTATTCACAGGGTGGTCATGACTACCGGGTTCTGGAATGGGATGGGGATCAGTTTAGAGACTTATTCGATGTAACGGATGACGAGTATTTAGGGGATGATCGAAATATCTTATACCTCGATGCGGGTTACATAACCTTTGATGATGTCGATCAAGATAGAATGCAGGAACTGGTTGGTGTTAGCGGGTTACACGACCGCCGTGATGGGACCGACGCGGCCTACAATGGCGGTCCGTGGCGCAGACTGCAGACCTATTACCGGTGGAGCGGGACACACTTCGTCTACTATAAAAAGCTATTCGCCCAGCCTGTCTATCGCTTTCAGGCAGTCCTGGACGGCGATCAAGCCACCATCGATGGCGACCTCGACCGGGCGCTTGATCTATACCAACAGGCGATCTTCTCCGACCAACTAGATTGGTGGTCCTGGCAGCGAAAGATGACTGAGAGGGATGCTGACAGCCCGAACCCCCAACTTCCCCCTTCTGACCCTTTCGAATACCCTAACCTTGCAGCTTATTCCCGTTACCGGATGATGCTGATTCATCTTGCGCACGGATACCAATCTGACGCGCTGGTTGTTTATAACACCCTCCAAAAATTATTTCCTCCTGGAGAACCAGGCCATGCGTATGCGGAGATGGCCCAGACATTTTGGCATGAATATGCTGATACGCAAAGTATGGCTCGCTCCTGTAATAAAGCCATCCAATATGCCACTGCTCACCCAGAAGAGATTTTTACTTACCTGGAAAGTTCTGCTTATGGGTGGCAGCGTATAGAATACCAGGTTCAGCTTGAAATGTTGTGTCCATTCCAATAAATCGCCGCAGAAATTAGCATATTTCATAGTAGCCGTAAAACAGATCCTAAGGGTTTTCCGAAACCCTTAGGATCTTCTTCAAAAGAATAAGTCTCCGCATTCCCTCCCGTTTGTGTTCACATTTGCTTCACAATTGGACGATATCATCTCCTATGAAAACAAATCCTCGCATTCACGAGGAACAAGGAGATCATATGGTTCGGAAAGTTTGGTTTGGCCTGGGCGTGACGCTGCTGCTGATCGCCGGTATTGTTGCGGTGGGGGTGTTGGGCTTCAACATGGGCATGGCCCGCGGGGTGGCGCAAAACATTGACCCCGCGCAATTGCCCGCGGCGGCCCCGTATGCCCACCACTGGATGCCCGGTATGGGCTTGCTGCTGTTTGGGCTGCCTCTGCTGCTGGCCTTCTTGTTCTTTGGGGCGCTCAAGCGGTTATTGTTCTTCGGTTTTGTAGGTCAGCGGCTGCATCATTGGGGCGGCCCGCGACATTGGGGTGGCCCGCGCCACTGGGAAGGGGAAGGAACGCGACCGGTTCCGCCGTTCGTAGAAGAATGGCACCGCAAGATGCACGAAGAGCCGGGTGCTTCGGAAAAGAAGGACTAGCCCATCCAGAAAACCCTAAGGGTCTCGGAAGACCCTTAGGGTTTATTTGTCTCATGCTATACTGGTGAAACGATGAAAACGATCCTGGTGGTGGATGACGAACCGAAAATCGTGCAACTGGCCCGCGATTACCTGGAGCACGCCGGTTTTCGCGTCATAGAAGCTGCCAACGGCCCGGCTGCCCTGGAAGCTGTGCGCGGGCGCAAACCCGACCTGGTGGTGCTGGACCTGGGTCTGCCCCACATGGACGGCCTGGATGTGACCCGCGCGCTGCGCAAAGAATCCAACCTGCCGGTCATCATGCTCACCGCGCGGGCCGAAGAAAGCGACAAGCTGGTGGGCCTGGAGTTGGGCGCCGATGACTACATCACCAAGCCGTTCAGCCCCAAGGAACTGGTGGCCCGCGTGCGCACGGTGCTGCGCCGCAGCGAGGCTCCGCCTGTGCCTGACGAAATCATCCGCGCCGGGGATTTGGAATTGGACTTGCCGCGCATGAAGCTGACCGTGGCGGGGCGAGTGGTGGAGGTGACCCCCACCGAGTTTGAGTTATTGACGGCTCTGGCGCGCCAGCCGGGGCGCATCTTCACTCGCGCCCAACTGCTGGATGCGCTGCACGGGGTGGCTTTCGAGTCCTTCGAGCGGGCCATCGACGCGCACATCAAGAATTTGCGCCGAAAAATTGAATCCGACCCGCGCCACCCGCGAACCATCCTCTCGGTGTACGGCGTAGGCTATAAGCTGGCGGAGTAGCGTGATGAGACCGCCCCGCCATTTGCCCCGCCACCGCCCGGTATGGTGGCCTCCCGATGAGGCCTGGCCGCCGCCTTACCCACCCAATATGCGTCATTTTCGCAAGATGCGCCGGAATTTGTTTCAGCGGATTGGCTGCGGTTTCCTGTTCGTGCTGGTGATCGGCGTGGCCGGTTTTTCGGTCGGGTACTGGCTTCTCACCAATGTGGTGGGCGTGGAGCAAATCCCCGACCCGTTGCTTTCCACGGCGCGCTGGGTGCTGGTAGGTTTGTTTGCAGCCGGTGTGGCCGTGTTGGCGGCATTGGGCTGGAGCCTGCGCCGGACAGTTTTATCTTTTAGTAACGTGATGGAAGCGGTGGAGCGCATTGCCAACGGTGATTTTTCGGTGCGAATTCCCGCAGTAGGCCCAAGAGAAGTGCGCCGGTTGGCCAACGCCTTTAACGACATGGCCGCACGACTGGAAAAGAACGACCAGCACCGCCGCAATATGCTGGCGGACGTGACCCACGAACTGCGCACCCCGCTGACCGTCATTCAGGGGAACCTGGAAGGCATGCTAGACGGCATCTATCCGGCTGACCGGGAACATATCGAGACGGTGCTGGATGAGACGAAAGTGCTTTCGCGGGTGATCGATGATTTGCGCACGCTATCTCTGGCCGAAAGCGGCTCGCTTCAATTACAACTGGAGCCGGTTCGACCAGCAGACCTGCTGCGCGATTGCGCAACGGCCTTCGAGCCAAGGGCCGCCGCCGCGAGTGTGGATTTGCTGGTTGAAGCGGCGGAGGATTTGCCGCTGCTTGAGGTTGACCCCACCCGCATGCGGGAGGTGCTGGCGAATTTGATCAACAACGCGCTGCGCTATACGCCCTCGGGCGGGCAGGTGCGCGCGGGCTGCGGGCGGGATGAGACTGACGCGGAGAAGGTGGTTTTTTGGGTGGCAGACAGCGGGCCGGGCATTGCGGCAGAGGATTTGCCGCACATCTTCGAGCGCTTCTATAAAGCCAGTGATTCTACCGGCATGGGGCTGGGATTGGCGATTGCCCGCGAGCTGGTGCATGCGCACGGCGGGGAGATTTGGGCTGAGAGCGAGGCAGGCCGGGGGGCCGTGGTCCGTTTTTGGCTGCCGGCGCGAGACGAATAAAGAAGCTGCCGTGTCTTGGGTGATTCTGGGGGGACTCAAACCTAGAACGGCTCGGGGATTTGTCCGGGCGCCTGGTTGACGGATTCGAGAGGCGGGTTGTTGAGCGTGCGAATCGTTTTCTTCATCTGGAACATGGAAACATCAGCGCGCTGTAGAATTTGTTCCATCGACCGATCGCCCGGTTCATATTGCGCTGCTCCAATGCTCAGAGAAAGAAAAATTTCCTGATCGCGAACGTGGGCGGGCGAGTGCAAGATGGCATTGTGAAGCCGCCTGGCTACTTCGCGGGCGCCGGTTAGATTGGTTTCTGGTAAGATGACCGCGAATTCATCCCCGCCTAGGCGAGCAATGGTTTCGGGTTTGCGCAAGTTCTCCTGGCAAATGCGGGTCAATTCGCACAAGGCGTGATCGCCGGCGCAGTGCCCCATGTCGTCATTGAGTAGCTTGAACCCGTTAAGGTCCATCATCAGCACGGAGAGGGGCCGGTTGTAGCGGCGGGCGCGCTCGACTTCTTTCTCGCCGATCTCAAAGAAGCGCCGCCGGTTGAAGACCCCGGTAAGCGGGTCGGTGGAGGCTAGCTTTTCCATTTGGGCGTGCAACTCCGCCATATCCCACTCCAGCCGCCGACTGTTGAGCATGATGAAGGCGGCTGCCCAACTAATCTCCATCAGCGGGGCGACGGTGAAGAAGAGGATGTTTGTGAAGTTTGGGGCCAGCAGCGATTGCCCATCGGGGTAGAGGAGCCAAAGCACCGCTCGGACGAGCAGTACCAGCCCGCCAAAGACGTACACGTAGGCAAAAAAGCGGATGAGCGGCCTGTAACGGCGTTCAGGTACTTTATAGAGGGTATAAATGGTACCGGCTACCACGTAGGTGAGGATGGCGGAGTAGATGCAGTTGCGAATGAGGGGATTATCGTATTGGAAAGTAAACAATGAGAGCAGCACAAAGGTTAAAGCCGTCCAAAAGGCCACCTCGACCATGGACCCGGTTTGCCCAAAGAACTTTTGCAGCCCGCGCCAGCGGTACAGCGCTGCAAAGATACTCAAGGCCAGCGGTAGAGGAATGGAAAACAGGTCGGGAATGTATCCGCGCAGGGCGAAGAGCAAATAGACGAATAACACACAGACATTCGCGATCACCCAATTGCCAAAACCGGAATAGGTAGTTTGTGTGCGCCGGTACACAAAACTGGCGACACTCAGAAATAAACTGATTAATGTCGATACCACAAACAGCGTGCGGATGTCCAAGTTGAACAAACCTTTGTCCCACCTGATGTTGAAATACCAAAACGTACCGGATTTTCCGCTTAGGAATAGCCCTATTCCAAAGCCTTTGATGTCCAGGGGGTTCTTGTCCGAGTATAGTGCAAATTGGAGCAATGTCAAGCATCCTCGCCGGGGATTCGCCGATTCGGGATCGATAACGATTTGGGGTTTCACCACGGCAACTCCCAGAGCGCCATCTTGGGTCTCTGGCTGAGTAGTTGCAGAGATAGTATAATTTGTATGAGAACGTTCACTTTCTTGTTGGCCCGGTTTGATCCCACAGGAGCTTGCTCATGAATCCCATCGCTGTTCGTCTTGGATTCGTACCGTCCTATCGCTGGAGTTATACCGAATGGGTGGACCAGATGCGCCGCGAGAGCCTGGCGGCTTTTGCGCAAGTGCCCGGCGTGGAAATCATTTGCCCGCAGCCCGCGCCGGATGGAAAAACCGTCGACCCGCAGTCTGGCGTGACTTCCCACGGCTGCGTGAACACCCTGGATGAAGTCGAGGCGGTGGTGGCAACTTTTCGCCGCGAGGGCGTGGATGGGCTGATCCTCAGCCCGCTGGATTTTGGCGACGAGCGCTCGCTGGTCAAGGTGGCCGAGCAGATGGGTTTGCCGGTGCTGCTTTTCGCCACCAAAGAGCCTCCCGCCAACAATGACGCTATGCTCAGCCGCGTCTCCGATTCGTATTGTGGCAACCTATCCATTGCCGCCGGGCTGCACCGCCGCAAGATTCCGTTTCAGTACGCCGGCTTGTTCTTTCCCAGCGAGCCGGAGCTGCGCGCGGCGGTGATGGATTTTGCCGGGGCTGTGGCGGTGGTGAAGGGACTGCGCAATGCGCGCATTGGGCAGGTGGGGGTGCGCCCCAGCGCTTTCGAGACGGTGGCCTTCGATGAAATTGCTATGGCGCGCAAGTTCGGCCAAAACGTGATCCCGGCCGAGTTGTCGGATCTGGTGGATCAGGCCCAGCGCATTGCGGAGGACGACCCGCGCGTGCTGGAAGCCATCGCCAGGGCTCGCGCCTCTGCCGCGACCGTCACGGTGGCGGAAGATTACCTGGTCAACTCGGCGCGTCTGGAGGTGGCCCTGGCAGATTTCTGGCAGCGCAACCGGTTGTCGGCGATAGCGATTCAATGTTGGCCTTCGATTGGTAAGTTGATGAAGGTTTCCCTATGCGCGCTGTATGGACGGATGACCGACGCAACCATGCTCACCGCTTGCGAGACGGACGTGCTGGGGGCGGTGTCCATGTTGGTAAGCTACCAGTCGGCGCTGGGAGCCTCGGTTCCGCATTTCATCGACTGGACCATCCAGCACCGCGACCACCCCAACCGTTTGCTGGCCTGGCACTGCGGCAACGCCCCGACCTCGCTGGCGGCGGACCCTGCCAGGGTGGCGCTGCGCTCGCGTACCAACATGAGCGGCGAGTTGCCCGTGGAGGTCGGTGACGCCATGGCGGGGCTGTTCCAGTTTCAGATCAAGCCGGGGCGGGTCACGCTCTGCCGCCTGGCGGAATACGACGGGCAGTGGAAGATGCTCATTGCCGGGGGCGAAATCGTCCCTTCGGATGAAACGTTGGGCGGCACCTGGTCGTGGGTGGAGGTGAAGGATCATGCCCGCCTGTACCGCACCCTGGTGGAGGAGGGCTTCATCCATCACGCCAGCATGATCCACGGTGATCAACGCGCAGCCTTGCTGCAAGCCTGCAAGTTCCTGGATATTCAGCCGGTATGGGTGGACTAAGGGGATGAGCACAGCGCCGGTTCGCGTGGTGGGGCTGGGCATGGCCTGCCTGGATATTTTGGTGCGGGCGCACGAACTGCCTACCTGGCAGCACGGCGCGCGTCTGGAAGGGCTGGCCATTGAAGGCGGCGGCCCGGCGGCTACCGCCCTGGTCGCGGCTCAGCGCCTGGGCGTGCAGACCGGGTTCGTGGGCACTTATGGCAGCGACCGCCTGGGGCAGATTAAGCTGCAAACGCTGACCGAGCACGGCGTGGACGTGAGCCGGGCGGTGCAGCGCCCCGGCCCCGAGAACCAGGCGATTCTGGTGGCAGTGCATGCCGGGACGGGCGAGCGGTATTTTTCGGGGTTCAATTGCCCGGCCTGCCCCCCGCTGGG
>JAEXTI010000318.1 GCA_023406965.1 Chloroflexota bacterium | reverse complement strand
CATCGCCAGTCAGTTGCTCCGGCAGTTCCGGAGCGATGCAGGTCTCAAACGTAAGGCCTTTATTCCGGCACAACACCGACATGGTGGCTTCCACCTGGCGTAAGATGTTCGCGGGAGAAAATTGGCGCGGATGTAGAATGAGCGTTTTGGCTTCAATCTGAGCCTGGTCAAGCAGTTCGCTCACCATAATCTCGAGGTAGCGGCTGCTTTCAATAATCTGGCCAGTGGCCTGCATCTGGCTTTCAGTTAAGGGGCCGAAAGCGCCGGTGTCCAACAGCTCGGCATAACCCAGAATGCCCCCCAGAGGGGTGCGTAGTTCGTGATTCACTTTTGAAAGCAGTTGGCTTTTCAAGCGGCTGGCCTCCAGTGCCTGCTGGTGAGCCTCCGCCAGTTGTTTTTCGGCTTGTTTACGGACCGTGATGTCTTCTTTTACGGCAACGAAATGGGTAATATTGCCTTGCGTACCCATAATGGGTGAAATGGAAGCCAGTTCCCAGTAAAAATCACCGTTCTTCTGGCGATTGCAAAATTCACCTCGCCACTCTTTGCCCGCCAGGATGGTCTCCCACAACGTAGCATGCACATCTTTGGGGGTCTCATCGGTTTTGAGGATGCGCGGATTCTTGCCGATAACTTCGTCGAAGCTATAACCGGTGACCTGCGAAAACTTAGGGTTCACATACTCGATGTTCCCCTGAATATCGGTGACCACAATGGAAGCCGGGCTGGCTTCAACTGCACGGGAGAGCTGCGCAATGCGCGCCTCGTTTTTCTTGCGTTGGGTGATGTTTCGCGCAACCACAACTCGACCAAGCAGGCGCTTTCGTTGATCGCGCAAGGGCGAAATGATTAGTTCGTACCAACTTGAATCTTCCTTGCCCTCCACTTGAATCTCTTCAACTGTCTCTAAAATGTCTTTATAGTTCTTCAGAGTCGACGCCCACTGATTGAACACCTCGGTCACGCTGCGCCCCAAAGCCTGGACGGCGGTACAGCCTGCCAATTTCAGCGCCGATTGGTTCATGTCCACCAGCCGGTTCTGCGGGTCAAGCACCATCATCGCTTCCTGCATTTGATCAATCACCGAATCGCGCGCCAGCGGGGTCAGGTCAATCAGCCGGAAACCCAGAATACCCCAGGTCATGGCGAACAGCGTGACGGTGAAAGCAAAGGGAGTGATATCAAGATAACGAATCGGGCTGATCCCTGTCAAGAAAAGAATATTGCCAACCCAGGGGGCCGCTACGGCAATCAGCATGGCAGCCGCCTGCCGCCGGTACAAGCCCCTGTTGTGCAAAATCGAGCGAATGATAATGACAGCCCCGCCCAACAGCATCAGGTAGGAATAGGCGGAATGAACCCAAAACCAGGGTCCATGCGTCACGCCCAATGCGCTGAAATTACCCTGGCGCAGGACGCTCAACTCTTTCCACAACAATCCGTGGATGTCTGTGGTAAAGGCCATGACCATCGTAATCAGTGGGACAACCGCCAACAACCCCATCCAACGGTGGCTCATCATCCGGGTTGGGTTGGCATGGTTATATGCAAAAATTAGCCATAGCAGCGGAGCCAGCGAAATGCCAATATACTGCACCTTGCCGGACAACAGCTTGGTTTGCAGATTAGTCCCGCTAATTTCTAGGGCGTAACCCAACAACCAGATTGTCAGCGCCACCGAAAGCCCGGCAATAGCAATCGCCCCTGCCGTGCTGCGCCGCGACCAGGCATAAATACAGATCCAAGCCGAGATGACTGCGGCTGCGACAAGAGGAAGGATGTAGGGAGAATATTCAAATTGCATTAGGACATATTATATGAAGTTAAACGATTTTAGAAGCAGAAAGACGCTTTACAAATATGTCAGGACAAGTCCGCTACCCCATCACCTCATCCAGAAAATCCAACACTTTCTGCACATTCTGCCTCTTATTAAACGCCGCATCGGCATGCTGTGCCCCTTCCAGCAGCTCCAGCCGCACCCGCTCCGGCCCGGCCACCTGCGCCAGCTTTGCCGCAAAATTCACCGATTGCAGCGGCGGCACCGTGGTGTCGCGAGTCCCATGCTGGATGAAGAAAGGCGGCGCGTCTTCCCGGACGTATGTCTCAGGGTTGGCCTCTCGCACCCGCTCTGGGATGGTGGTGATCTGCGCTCCCAGCAGCAGCGATTCTGGCGAATTGGCCGTGTTGTGCGAGAAAGGACCACTTTTTCCCCTATTCACAATCACCGTCTGCTCGTCCATCTTGAGAAAATCCGTCGGGCCGAACCAATCCACCACCGCCTGCACCCGGCTGGATTGCTCCGCGTACCCCAGGCTCAAATCCTCCAGCTCCGCCACGCCTCCGGTCACGCCCGCCATCGCCGAAAGGTACCCGCCCGCCGAACCACCCCACGCCGCAATTCGATTCCCATCAAAACCGTATTGAGCCGCGTTGCCCCGCACCCAGCGCACCGCCGCTTTGATGTCGTGCACCAGCGCCGGGAACAACGCTTCCCAGCTCATGCGGTAATTGATCGACACCACCGCGTAGCCGCGCTTCAAGCCTGCCAACATGGGCAGCACCTGCACATCCCCCTTGTCGCCAACCATGAACGCCCCGCCATGCACTGCCATGACCACCGGAAAAGGCCCCTCGCCCGTCTCCGGCAGGTAAATATCCAATTTCTGTGCCGGTGAAATCCCCGCGTAAGGCACATCCAGAAACTTGCGTTTGAATGCCCTTGTGTTTGCCATTGGAATCGTATTTTTAGGCCTCTTGTAGATCATGATTCCTCCCATTGCAAGGTCAAAATGTCCGCGGGCAGCTAGTTTTCACCCCCCTGGGCGCGCCTGCCCGATCACCAAAGCCATTATACTGTAGGTTGCAAACCATGCCGCGGGAGCGCGTCCAATCAAAAAATCCGGCGTCCGTGAAATGAGCAGGGGTTTCAGCCGCGCGGCAGTGGACAATCTGCCAAACTTATTCCTCCAAACCTCTCAATGCGTGATAGACTCAAGCACATGACCTCCACGCCCACCCAAACTCGCCGCTCCCTGGCTATCATCTTCATCATCCTGCTCATGGATGTCATCGGCATCACCATCCTCGGCCCCGTCGCGCCC
>JAEXTI010000070.1 GCA_023406965.1 Chloroflexota bacterium | reverse complement strand
GCAGGGTTCGGAAGGTGGGTATTTCTGGTTCAGTGTTTTTAAACGGGAATGCTTTCGGTGAGTCATCGGAAAACCTGCTAAAACAAACGATTGGCGGTGGGGCGGCCCTGGGTTTGCTCGTAGATTTTATCAGGCGGGAGGTCTTTCCCCGTGGCGGCCTGCATGGAGAGCGCATCGCAGCGCTCGTTCTCGGTGTTCCCGGCGTGACCTTTCACCCATTGAAAGCGCACACGGTGGCGCTCGCACTGCTGCAAAATCCGCTCCCACAGGTCGGCGTTGAGGGCGGGCTCTTTGTTGCTGCGCTTCCAGCCGCGCTTGCGCCAGCCATGCACATAGCCGTTGGTGTAATTATCCACCAGATACTGCGAGTCGGAGTACAGCGTAACAGCGCAGGGCTCTTTTAGCGTTTCCAGGGCCACGACGGCTGCCAGCAATTCCATGCGGTTGTTGGTGGTGCGGCGGAATCCGCCGGAGAGCTCTTTGCGCTGCCCATTGAAGAGCAGCACGGCACCGTACCCGCCCGGGCCGGGATTGCCGATCCAGGCTCCGTCGGTATAAATAACCACTGCTTTTGGTTCAGTCATTGGCGATCACCGGGTTGAGCAGCACGCCAATGCCCTCCACCTCGACTTCCACCACGTCGCCGTCTTGCATGAAAACTTGCGGCTTGCGAAACACGCCCACGCCGTCAGGCGTGCCGGTGGCGATGATGTCGCCGGGCAGGAGGGTGAAGGAATGGGACAGACGTGAGACGAGTTCGGCTACGCCGAAGATCATTTCGGCGGTGGTGGAATCCTGCATGGTTTGGCCGTTCAGGCGGCAAGAGAGGCGCAGCGCTTGCGGGTCGGGGATTTCGTCGGCGGTGACGATGACCGGGCCGAGCGGGCAGAAAGTGTCCAGGCTCTTGGCGCGCACCCACTGCCGGTCGCTGAATTGCAAATCGCGAGCGGAGACATCGTTGACCACCGTGTAGCCGAAGATGTGCTGCAGGGCATGTTCAGGCGGCACGCAGCGAGCCGGCACGCCGATGACCACGCCCAGTTCGACCTCAAAGTCAACCTGGTTGGTAACCGAACGGCTCCAGGTGATGGCTTCCTGGGGGCCGATGATGGCGGTGTTGAACTTGGTAAAAACAATGGGGCGGTCGGGGACGGCCACTTTTTGCTCGCGGCAGTGATCCATGTAATTGAGGCCAATGCCCACCACCTTGCCTGGGTTGGACAAGGGCGCCAGCAAACGGGCTGAGCCAGCCGGAAAAACAGGCAGCCAACCTTCAGACAGGGCGGCTTGGGCGGCCTGCCAGTGCTGAGGGCCGGATTGGATGAACTCGAGCATGGAACCGGGCAAGGCCGAGATTTGATCTCCGGTCAAAATGCCAAGTTTTGTCATGCCATCCAGGGAGTAAGTGATCAGCTTCATATATCGTAAACACACGCCTTTTCCAGGGTTTGAGATCCTGAGGGGTTGGATGCCTGCTTGAATGGCTCAAACGGCCATAACAATTTGGTCGCGGCCATTCTGCTTGGCGCGGTAGAGGGCTTCATCGGCGCGTTGTAGCAGGGATTGGGGCGTAGACAGGGTTTCGTCGCTGGCGACGATTCCCACGCTGAGCGAAATGGGCCGCTGAAAGAGCGGGCTGGTGCGGATTAAGCCGCGGATGGTTTCAGCCACGGAGTTGGCGCCTTCCAGGTCGGTTTCGGGGAGGATGACGACGAACTCGTCACCGCCGTAGCGGGCCACGCTGTCCAGGCCGCGGCGCACGCCCAGGCGGGTGTAATAGGCCACATAACGAAGCGCGTCGTCTCCGGCAGCATGCCCATAGATATCGTTGTATTCTTTAAAATGATCCAGATCGAAGAAAATGATGGAGACCGGGCGGTTGTAGCGTTGGCTGCGTAGGGTTTCTTTTTCAAGCATCATGTCAAAATAGCGCCGGTTGTAGGCCCCGGTCAGCCCGTCGGTGAGAGACAGGTCCACCACCTGCTTGTACAAGCGGGCAGATTTTAGCGCGGCGGCCATCTCACGGCTGAAAGTTCCGCAGGGTTGTAAATTGCCAGCGTCAAACACGAGATAGCCGCCCACATCTTCTTGCGAGAACAAGGGCAGCACCGCCAGTTGAAAAGCCTTGCCGGGTTCGTAGAAGCTGGGCGTGGGGAAGACGTTGGTGGGGAAAACCTCTTGAAGCATCTCTTCGCCCTGATGGCGCCACAGGATGCTTTTTGCGTACGGGTTGTCGGGCGTGGGGTCATAGGTCACGGCCCAACCGGCTTGCACACCGACGGAAGAGAGGCTTTGGTAAAAAGTCTCCATGACATCGAATTCATTTTGGGCAGCGAGGAATTTGGTGGCGATGCGGCCCAACTGGTCCATCAAGCGAGCGTTCAGCATCATGCGACGGGTGTTCTGGCGCGAGACGGCATCGCTGACAGCCAGGCGGGCCAGATGTAGCAAAGTGTTGAGCAGGGCGGGATCAGCATCGGCATAGATAAACTCTTGCCAGCGGTGCAGCGCCGAGATGGCGCCTTGCCAGGAATCGCAAGGGAAATTGCGCTGGTCATAGGTGAGCAGTACTTGATTGAGCATGACCAGAAAGTTCTGACGGCTGTTGCTTTTTAGATCGGTGGCAAGGGCCGAGACCAGGTCGTAGCAGATTTTTACGGCCTCGCTGTTGGGCATGCGGCTGTCCGTCTCATACAGCGCGACAACCATTTCGTGAGCTACTCGGTGATGGTCGGAACCGTCACGTTGGCGCGATTTGCTCAATGACTGGAGCGGCAAAGTTTTTTCTTCAGCGGGCATATAGCAGCCACAGGTCTGGCGCACGGTTAAGTAGGTGGGCACCAGGATTCTGGGATTGACCTCATTCCATTTGCCTTTTTCCAGGCGTTCCACAAGGATTTCCAAGGCCCGGTAACCGGTCTCATAGGTGGGGTAATGCACTGTGGTGAGAGGTGGAAATTCGATCTGCGCTTCGAGTTGGTCGTCAAAGCCAATCACGGCAACATCTTGGGGGATGCGCCGGCCTGCTTCACGTAACGCCCGCATAGCGCCGATGGCCGAGGCGTCATTACTGGCCAGCATGGCGGTAAACTCAGCGCCATTTTTCAACGTGCGCTCCATTTCGTCGTGGCCAATAATATGAGAGTGATAACCGTAAATAATCAGGTTAGGATCCAGTTTGAGTTTTGCCTCAGCCATGCACTCGATGAAGGTTTCAAGGCGGATGCTACTGTCACCTTTGTCGGTAGGGTCGCCGGCTAAAAAGAGAATCTTTTGGTGCCCGTGTTCTATGAGGTGGGCAAAAGCCTGGCGGATGCCGGTGCGGCTGTCGACGCAGATGGAAGGCAGTTCGCCTTCTCCTTCGGCGATGCAAAGAATGGGATGGCCGTTCTTCTGGAGTTGTTCAATATAGTGGACGCGGTGGGGGGCGCGGAAGGGGCGTAACACGATTAGCCCGTCGGTGTTCCAGGAGCCGATGGGAACAAAATCGTCATCGGGAGAAGCTTGAGGCCAGGCTGGGTGAGGACCGGCTTCGGTGCCGCGACCCACGCCACAGGCCATAAGCAGGTTAATGTTTCGGTCAACGGCTGCGGCGCGAATGCCCTGGAGGATGGGGGTGAGGAATGTGTTGGGCAGGGAACCCTGGAAGACCTGCCAGTTGGGCAGGACCCCGATCGTATAGATTGCCCGTCCACCGTTTTCTGTCATAATCCCCATACTATTGGCACAGATGAGAGTCCCTCTTATTAGAGCAACTCTTATGCCAGCGCGGCGATAGATTGCTGATAATGCTGCAAGGTTATTCAGGTTGTCTTTTTGAAGAAGGGGTTCGGCGTTCCTTCACGATAAGTGCTTCTGAATAAAATCTCCAAGTAGAGCAGTTACAATGATGTAATAATTATACTTGAAAGTTGTTTGCTGCGGGGCGCGGGGGGACACCGTGGGCGGCATGACAAAAAAACACCCTCCTAAATGGAGGGTGTTTTTGACTTGCAACTCGCCTGGGGAGAGCCGGAGTCAGTCAGGAGAAATCTACGAGACAGACTGGACCTTGTTCTCCAGCGTCCTGCTCAAGATATCTTCCTGTTCCTGAGTGGTGGCCTTGCTCTTGCGGGCTTTGTCCTCAGACTTGCGGGCTTTAGCCCGTTCCATAGCTTCGCGCATGGCGATTTCCATGGCAGTCGGCTCGGCTTCGACCTGCGGTTCGTTGATGGTAGCCAGCAGTTCGTCCACGTTTCCGCCCATGTCATCACCACGTCCGCGGCGATTGGTGGTTTTCTTCTTACGAGCAGGTTTTTCCTTGCGCTCGGCGGAGGGGTAGAAGTTGCGAGGTTCTTCAACTTCTTCCTTCACGGGTTCGGGCTGCAGGGCTTTGATGCTCAGCTTGATCTGGCGCTTCTTGCGGTTCACGTCGATCACCTGGGCTTCAATCTCGTCGCCTTCATTGACCACATCGGAGGGCTGGCGCACGTAGCCGTGAGCCATTTCGCTAATGTGAATGAGGCCGGGGCGTTCCGCGCCAATTTCTACGAACGCGCCGAATTTTTCCAAGCGGACCACTTTGCCCTTCACGGACATGCCGGTCTTGATATCGCGCCACTCGAGGTCGAGCGGTTTGATCATGGTCAATTCAACGCGGTCATCTTTGACACGCTTAACCCACACATCGATCTCTTGACCGATCTGCAGCACGTCTTCCACACGCTTGACCGCCTCAGGCGAGGTGGACAGCAACTGTGAAATATGGATGAGGGCGGGTTTTTCCTGCCCGATGTCGACCAAGGCGCCTGCCAGCCCGATCTTTACGACCTTGCCGGTAAAGTGCGTCTTCGTCTTTACCCCACCTTCAGAGCTGTCGTCCTGCGCGGCTTCGGCAGCATCTTCCTGAGGGGTTTCGACCTGCGCAGCTTCAATGCTATCTGCCTGCACGGCCTCGACAGCATCCTCCTGCGGGGTTTCGATTGTGTTGTTCAAATCTGACTCCATTACGACTTCTCCCATTTTAGTGTCACGAAAGATGATTATACCGCTGCCGGGGGGTACTGTCAATCATGCATCCTTCATGATCTTAAGCACCTTTGGGCCAGGATGTTCTGGTAAAATCAAGGTACTGGTCACTCAGTAGGGAAAAAAGACCCTCAATACGGGACCTACCACGGCAACTCCTGGAGAGCCAAACTTTCACCAATTGTCGTTCTGTGTTATCGAAAAGGCTGTGGGATTAAAACGATGGTAAGAATTGAACCCGTGTATGAGCTCCGGCCCAGAATGGTCGGCGACTATAATCAAGAAAATTTTGTGCCCCGCACCCCGGCAATAGCCGAGGCTTACCACCTCGGGCAGGAACTTCATGCTGGGCAGAAACGATTGAGCGGAGAGCCGTACTTCGAGACGCATTGCGGTTGGGTGGCCGGTTTTTTGGATGAGTTGGTCGGCAACGAAGCCTGGACGATTGCGGCCCTGCTGCATGATGCCGTTGAGGACAGCGGAGCCGGGCTGGATCGGATCCGCTCGATTTTCGCCGGGCCGCTGGGCGAGGAGGTGGCTTACATTGTGGACGGGGTCACCAAGTTGAGCAACCCTCGGGATGGGCGCTCGCGAGAGATGGAGACCTTGCGCAAGATCGCCATGTTCCGCGACCCCGGGGTCTTTTTGGTCAAGCTGGCCGATAAAACCCACAACTTGCTCACCTTGCAGCACATGTCCCCGGCAAAGCGTGTGCAAAAGGCCACCGAGGCCATCCGCGCTTATGGAAAGCTGGCGGGTATTCTCAACTGCTACCGCTGGCGCTGCTGGATCGAAGACATCTCCTTCCCCTTTGCCGATCCCGAAAGTTTTGCTTTTGTCAAACAACGCGTCGATGCGGACCAGCGCCTGCAATTGTCTTTCATCAATCCAATGATGGAGCAGATGGCGCATCTGATGGAAAAAGCCGGCGTGAACGGCAGCGTCAGCATTTTTGCCAACGGCTACTGGCAGGTGTGGCAAAAACTGCGCCGCATGGCGCGCTCGCGCAAATCTTCCCTGAGCAACTTCTCCGCGGTCAACGATATGATCAGCTTCCGCCTGACCACAGCCAGCGAGGATAAAAACCAGTGCTACGCACTGCTAGGCGCTGTCAATAGCTTTTTTGGACCCTATCTGGACAACGATCGCTTCGACGATTTCATCGCCTATCCGCAGAACGGATATCGCGCCATTCAAGTTACTGCCTGGATGCCGGATTATGGGGCCATCGAGGTGGCCATCACCACGCCTGAAATGGAAGGCGAAAACATGTGGGGGGTGGTGTATGCGATCAAGAACGGCCAGGAGACCAGCCAGTACCGCCCGGTGGAAATCCTTACCCCCAGCGGTGGGGCGCGCTTCTTGCGTGACGGCTCTTCCGTTCTGGATGCGGTAGCTTCCATTCAGCAGGAGTTCCTGTTGGACAAGATCAGCGCCGTCAAAGTGAACGGCGCCCTGGCGCGTCTTTCCGATCGCGTCCAACCTGGCGATGTGGTGGAAGTGGTTACCAGCGGCAAACGCCTGACCCCCAATGAAGAGTGGCTGGCTTATTGCAACGAGTCCACTGCCAGGCTGTTGCGCGCGGTTCTGGCGACGGTCGGGCTGCGCAAGTCCGCCGACCTGGGCCGGAGCATGATTCACCCGGTGTTGAGTGAGCGCGGCATCCTGGCGCTGGAAGATGTGCGTGTTTTGGAAAATGACCGTCTGGATAATCTGCTGGAGCGGTTGGGCTGCGCCAGCCTGGAAGATCTGTACGCGGCGCTGGGCGGCGGGACCATTCGCTTGAGCGATGTAGCCGCCACCCTGGATGAAACCGGCATTTCTCGCGCGGTGTTGCGATGGACGACCATTTTGATGTACGCGGAGCCGGAAAGCAACAAACCCGGCACGCTCTCGCGCCTGGCTGGAATCATCTCTCGCCGCGGCGGCAATATCCTGCGCTCTGTCAACGACACGCTGCCAGACGGCAGCTTCAACCTGCGATTGGTCGTTTCTCAGTTGGACGAAGCGCATTTGAGCAAACTGCGCCGGGCTTTCAAAGCCTCGGGCATTCCCTTCCGTTCGCTCGAAATCGTGTGAGGCCTGCATGCAGTTGGGGATTCTTTCGGACACGCACAACAACCTCACCACCCTGGAGTTCGCCCTGGCGTTTTTACGTTTGCGGGGTGTAGATACCATCGTTCACTGCGGCGATATGACTACCCCCGAGACCGCTTCGGCGTTGGGCGGCTTCCAGGTGATCCATGTGCTGGGTAACGGCGATTACCTCTCCGGCGAAATCCGCCAGGCCCTGCTGTACCAGAACCCCAACAACTTTAGCGGCGAGGTGTTCACGGGTACAGTGGGCGGGGTGAAAATCGCCGCGGCGCACGGGCATGTGCCCAAGAAGGTGCAGGAGCTGGCGGAATCGGGTGAGTATGCGTTTGTTTTTTGTGGGCACACCCACCGCCACAAGGATGAGCAGGTGGGTTGGACACGCGTGATCAACCCCGGCGCGTTAGGCGGGCTGCGCTCTGAGAATCATTCTTTTTACGTGCTGGATTTGGAGACGGGCGAAGGTCTGTTCTTGCCTGCCTAGGGGCGGGCTTGCCAGTAACCGTTGACTACTTGCGCACCGTCGAGGGACAGAATTTCGGCTTCCACGCGACCGCCGGGATAGAAACGCAGCAAGCCGTAGGTGGGGCGGGCGTCTTCGGGGCGGAAGCTGAAGCTGGCGGAACCGGGGTTGAAGTAGAGCACGCCATTTTCCCAGCGGTTTTCCGCTGCGTGCGTGTGGCCGTAGACGATGACCTGCGCGCCGGGGCAGGAGCGCTCTAGCACCCGGCGGTAGCGCTCAAAGCGGTAGCCGATGGCCACATACTGGAATTTGTCCCACCAATAGGTGAACCAGGTGCCGTGCCCGTGGGCCAGGCCAACTTTCATGCCGGCAACCTCCAACAGTACGACTTTGGGTAGGTCAACGCGGTAGAGCCAATCGCGATTGCCCTGCACCGCGGTGACTGGAGCCACCTGGGCCAGTTCATCCAGCACTCGCCGGGTAGAGATGTCTCCGGCGTGCAGGATGCGCTCCACGCCCGCCGCGCGCAGTCCCGGAATCAAAGCCGGGTGCAGGTTGTTCACTCGGTCGGGAATGTGCGTGTCGGTGACCACACCGAGCGTGGCAATGGGAGTAGCGGAAGATACCATCAGTTAATTCAGCAGGGTTTGTAGTTCCGCCAAAGCCTGCTCGCGGTTCTTGAAATGAACGGCTTTCCAACCTGCCCGCCGGGCACCTTCCACGTTGTGTAGAAAGTCATCCACGAAGACGATTTGCTCACCGGGCAGCCCGAGAAGAGCGGCAGTGTGTGCAAAGATACGGGCGTCCGGCTTGCGCACCCCGGCAGCCGCGGAGCTGACTGCTACATCGAAACTGGATTCAACGTACTCGCGATCCATGCCGTAGCGTTCGTAAAACAGCGCCAGCACGTTTCTAGGCCAGGCGTTACTGAGCAAGCCGGTGAGGTATTGCGGGCGAAAGGAGCGCAGCCGCGCAAATAACTCGCGATCTAGCTGGTCGCCAGCCCAAAACTGGGTTTCAAATTCAATGATTTCGGCGGGGGATAGGTTGAGAGATTTGCGGACATGTTCCCACACGTCGGCGGGCTCGGCGCGGCCCTCTTCGGCGGCCACACTGATAGGGCTGCCCCACACCAATTGATCGATTCCGGCATAATCGAGGCCGAAGCGGGCAGCCAGAGCGGTGCGTGGGCCGCGGTCTTCGGTGCGTAGCAGCACCCCGCCGATGTCAAAGAGGATGGCGCGAATGGATTTCATGAGGTAAGTATATCAGAAGCGATAAACTGTGGGAGAAACGCGGGACTAAAGCGGGACTAAAGTCCCTGCTAAGGGCATGGAAACCCTGCGGGTTAGGTAGGGCGAGTCCCATCGGGACTTTGGGGTACTGAGGTGGGGTTTCAACCCCGACGGAGTCAGGTAATGATGCGTGGCCTGCTGTTCTTCTGGTAGTAGCGCGGGTTTCTTACCCGCGACAACGTTTTTTCACGGGGAATCGTCGGTAGGGGCGCGGTCTCCGCGCCCGGGTCGTGGTAAGCCAACGGCGGGTCGGGTTTCCCGACCCCTACAAGACCGAAAGGGGGTGAGAGGTTGTCTGAGAAGGCGGGTCTCGCGTGTAGGCCAATGCGCCTCGCCTGAGGGTGAGTGGTGCGGGTGATCGATCTTAGCTGGCGTTAAAGACCCGCCACTACGTGGAGAGGATGGGCGGGTTGGGGAAGGGTATAATCCCATCTATGACCAATTCATTCCCGCTGGGTAAACTGCCCCCCGAATTTCTGGCAACCCTGCTGGCCCGGGCTCCGCGGCTTGACCCGCGCATTCTGCTCGGCCCCGGCGCCGGGCTAGATTGCGCTGTGATCGATTTGGGCGAGCGCCTGCTGGTGTTTAAATCCGATCCAATCACCTTTGCCATCGACCAGATTGGCTGGTATGCCGTGCAGATCAATGCCAATGATATTGCCACCAGCGGGGCCGCGCCGCGCTGGATGATGGCTACACTGCTTCTCCCGGAAGGCAAAACCACTCCCGGCCTGGTCGAAGATATCTTCGCCCAGGTGTACCGCGCCGCGGCGGAGCTGGGTATCTCGGTTATCGGCGGACATTCTGAGGTGACTTATGGATTGGACCGCCCCATTTTGAGCGCTACGCTGGTGGGGGAGGTGGCCCGCGAACGGCTGGTCACCCCGCGCGGAGCGCAGCCCGGCGACCGCCTGTTGTTGACCAAGGGCGTGCCGGTGGAGGGCACGGCGATTTTGGCGCGGGAGTTCCCGGCTCGCCTGGAGCAGGTGTTGACCGCCG
>JAEXTI010000567.1 GCA_023406965.1 Chloroflexota bacterium | reverse complement strand
TACGTCAAAGCCCTTACGGGCTCAAGAAACCAGTCCCGAAGGGACTTCGTTGTACTGAGGAAGGGCTTTAGCCCGCCGATCAAAGCCATACCATGTGACGATTAGTCTAATGTGACATTGTCAAGCTGATCAGAGGGTTGAGAAAGCTGCGGCCTTTTCGGCCCTGGATTAGAAACTCTTCCCACCAATCGTTATACAAAGCCTTTTCTATTTAGATATATTCGGTAAAATATATCTTGTACGATATAATCTTACAAGATATAAAGGATTACAGAAAAGGCCATGAATTCAACCCCACCCCGCTGGTATCTCGTCAAAACCAACCTGCTCCAGCATTTCCTGCGCATCCTCTTGGGCGCCAACCTGCTCTTCACCGGCACCGCCCACCTTACGTTTTCCCGCGTAGAGTTCCTGGCCCAAGTCCCGCCCTGGCTTCCTGTGGATGGCGACCTGGTGGTAGTACTTTCCGGGATCGCCGAACTGGCCATCGGCCTTGCTCTCATCATTTTGCCCCGCTTCAAGGTTTTCGTCGGTCTTCTGGCAGCCGCCTTCTTCGTCGCTATCTTCCCCGGCAACATCTCCCAGTATGTCAACCAGGTGGATGGCTTCGGCTTGAACACCGACCAGGCTCGCTTTACCCGGCTGTTCTTCCAACCTGTTCTCGTGCTGTGGGCGTTGTGGGCTACCGGCGTGTTTCAAGCCTGGAAAAATTGGCGTGTCACCCGAGCGTCACCAATCCCAGTTACGAAATAAGCACTTCCAATGAATAACAATCCGCTCAAACTGGAAAACCAACTCTGTTTTCCCATCTATGCCGCCTCGAACCTAATCACGCGAGCGTACCAGCCGCTTCTGGACCGGCTTGGCGTCACCTACCCGCAGTATTTGGTACTGCTCGTCCTTTGGGATACTAACCAGCAGGCTGTGAATGAAATCGCCCGCAGATTGTTGCTGAACACCAACACCATCACGCCGCTGCTCAAGCGCATGGAAGCGCAAGGGCTCATCACCCGCCGGCGTTCGCCGCAAGACGAACGCAAGGTCATCGTCCAACTGACCGAACAAGGGACTGCGCTGGAACAGGAGGCCGTCTCCATTCCCCAAAATTTGCTCTCCCAGCTCCATTCTAACGCTGTTACCCTGCAGGACCTTCACGTCCTAAAAGAAAGAATTACCGAACTTGTCCAATCGCTTTCTCAAAAGCAAGAGGTCTCATGAAAAACACCCGTCTTCTGACCATTTTTATCATTGTCTTTGTCGATCTGCTCGGCTTTGGCTTGATTTTGCCGCTGCTTCCTTACTATGCCAATAGCTACGGCGCCAACGCCATCGTCGTGGGGCTGCTCGTCGCCTCTTATGCCGCCGCCCAATTGATCGGAGCGCCGCTGCTGGGACGCCTGTCCGATCGCTACGGTCGCCGCCGGATCTTACTGATCTCCGTAGCAGGCACCGCCATTGGCTTCCTGCTGCTGGGTCTGGCTGATCCGCTTGGGCGTTGGCTTTCATCCCTTCTAGCGCCCCAGGCGGCCAACCTGTTCATCATCGGCCTACTGTTCACCAGCCGAATCTTGGATGGATTAACCGGCGGAAATATCACGGTGGCTCAAGCCTACATCGCCGACATTACGGATGAGACCAACCGCGCCAAAAGCCTGGGCTTAATCGGCGCAGCTTTTGGCCTGGGATTCATTATCGGCCCCGCAGCCGGAGGGGCTTTAAGCCAATTCGGTTACGCGGCCCCCGCTTTTGTCGCTGCATCCATTGCCGCACTCAACCTCCTGGCGATCTACTTCTTCCTGCCCGAATCACTCACCGGTGAACTCCGCGATGCCGCTTTAAGGCGCAGCCGCACCCCCATGACCCCGCGGGCATTGATCCAGGCATTGCGCCAGCCCATCATCGGCCCGCTGCTCCATGTGCGTTTCTTTTACGGTTTGGCATTCGCAACCTTCCAAACCATCTTTTCACTCTATGCTCAAGCCATCGGCCTCAACTCCCAAACAACCGGCTACGTTTTGGCTTATGTTGGATTGCTGTCTGTCATCGTCCAGGGCGGCTTGATCGGACTGCTCACCAAACGCTTCCGTGAAAACTGGCTGATCATTACAGCCCTTTGGTTGATGGGCGGCGGGCTATTGGCCTGGGCCTTCACCAGCACCCTGCCGGTTTTACTGGTGGTTCTTCTACCAATCGCCCTCTCCGGTGGCGTGCTGAACACTGTCATTCAAAGCGCAATCACGAAATCGGTCAGTCGTGAAGAAGTGGGCGGCATGTTGGGCATCGCGGCTTCTCTCGAGGCCGCCTCGCGGGTCGCCGCCCCGACGATTGGCGGTTTTCTGCTGGGTAGCTTAGGCACATGGGCTCCTGGCGTGTTCAGCGCCCTGCTCATGGCCTGGGCGGTCAGCTTTGCCTACCGGAACATCATCATCCGCACAAACCGCGCTCAATTGGCCGCAAAAGAAGGTAAGGCATGAAATCACGCATTCGTTTCGCCCCACTGGCTTTCGTTCCGTTGCTGTTCATAAGCTTAACGGGTTTTGTATTTCTGGCAACAACATCCGCAGAGCCGATGCCAGAAGCGCTGATCGCACTCCAATCCGATTCCCAGGTGCTTGTTAAAGGCGAGACCTGGCTAGCATTCGAACCGAACGGCATGCAAGCCAATACAGGCTTCATCATCTACCCCGGAGGGCGGGTCGACTACCGGGCGTACGCTCCTCTTGCCCGCCAGATCGCCGAGCAAGGTTATCTGGTTGTGCTTCTGAAAATGCCCTTCGACCTGGCAGTTTTTGACCCAAACGCAGCCAACGAGGTGATTCGCTCCTATCCTGAAATTTCTCATTGGGCAGTCGGCGGGCACTCTTTAGGTGGGGCTATGGCAGCCGCCTTCGCCGGCGAGAACCCGCAACAAGTCTCTGGCCTTGTCCTATGGGCTGCCTACCCGCCCCAAAACACCGACCTCTCCGCCCTAAGCATGATGACAACTTCGATTTACGCCTCGTTGGATGGACTCGCAACCACGAATGACATTCAGGATTCAATGTCACGGCTACCTGCAAATACAATCTACGTTGAAATTGAAGGCGGTAATCATGCCCAATTTGGATGGTATGGCAACCAGGACGGAGATAACCCGGCAAAAATTTCGCGACAAGACCAACAAGAACAGATCCTTTTCGCTACCTTGAATCTATTAGCAGGACTAAAATAATTGTAACTACAGTCATAAGTGGAAGAGGCCTGAATTTGAGGTGAGTATGGAGTGTTTCGCACCTATACACACCTCAAATCCAAGAACCTTGCCAGTTGTTTTGAAGTAATCAGGGAACATTTCTATGATAAGAAACCAATGGTATGTGGTGCTCGAGTCCTCCGAAGTTACAAAGCAGCCTATTGGAACAACGCGCCTGAGCGAAAAAATGGTTTTTTGGAGAGACGAGTCAGGCAAAGTTAACGCAGCCATCGATCGCTGCCCGCATCGCGGCGTGGAATTGAGCCGCGGCAAAGTCAAAGAAGGGTATTTGCAATGCCCGTTTCACGGCTTCGAGTTTGATTCATCTGGAAAATGCGTCCTCGTCCCAGCCAACGGACGCAAAGGCGTAATTCCCGCGGCGATGAAGGTAAAAACCTACCTCACCTACGAAGCGCATGGACTAATCTGGCTGTGGTGGGGCGAATCCCCTCCAGCCGACCTCTCAGCACCCCAATTCTTTGACAACCTGGACGACACCTTCCAGTATGGTTCGGCGCGCGATGCCTGGGACGCGCACTATTCACGGGTCATTGAAAACCAGTTGGATGTGGTCCATCTCCCCTTCATCCACCGCACGACCATCGGGCGCGGTAACCGCACTGTTGTAGACGGTCCGGTGGTCGAGTGGAAGGGTAACCAGATGTTTTACACCTACGTCTTCAACCACCTGGATGACGGTAACCCGCCGCGCAAACCCAGTGAGCTTTCGCCAAGAAAACCCACCGACTTTCACATCGAGTTCATCTTCCCCAATCTCTGGCAAAACCATATCAGCGAGAAGGTTAGAGTTGTGGCTGCCTTCGTCCCGGTAGATGATAACCACACCCTGCTGTACCTGCGCTTCTATCAAAACTTCCTCAAACTGCCCGGATTGGGAAAACTGGTAGCCCAACTTGCCATGCCCAGCAACGTCTACATTGCCCATGAAGACCGCCGCGTGGTGATCACCCAAGAACCTAAACCCAGCGGGCTAAAAATCGGTGAGGTGCTCATTCAAGGCGACCTGCCCGTCATCGAGTACCGCCGCAAACGCGCCGCGCTCCAAGAGGCGAGCAAAGGCTAGCCCAAATCACCGAGGCATCACAAATTTTATGCTCGCAAGGACATTATGGCCACCAGATACTGGTATCTAAATCGGCCGTAATTGCATCAACAATCGCCCTTTCGCCGCCCATTTGGTAAATGATAGAATGAAAAGCTCGTAAAAAGTCTGAAACAACCCAAATCGGTCCCCCCATCACCACGCGCAGCGTCTTCACAAGTGTATCATACGGATCCACGTCGTTGATCTGGCACATCTCAAACCAAACCGTGCTGAACTGGTGAAAGACATCTTTGAAATCGTGCCAATCTTTATGTGCACGATCATGGCTATAAAGCTCCCACAACCCTTCGAGAATAGGATACCGCAGTCCAGCGGGCAATCGCCAAGTGATATTTCGAAAAACCCTTTCACGGCAAGCAGGGTTCGCTTCTTCTCTGGCCCACCGCACAGCCTCCGACAAAATTTCCGTCCGTCGATCATCATGGAACGCAGGCGCCAGCGCTAAAACCGCCTGGCTTCGTGACCACGATGAATACCCCCAGGATTGATGTTCTAGCGGCGTGCGCCGGGCAAGTTCAAGCACGGTTTCCGCCTGTCTGGCGTTTAATAACGGGCCCAGTTCCATAATGGCTTTAGCGGTATTCCCTTCATCGGGAAGTTTCCATAGCAAGCCCAGAGCTTCTTCGATCAACGAGCCACGCTGGTCAGTTTTAATTTTTCGAATATACGTTGCCAGGCGAGTCATTCGCCAACCTAAGTCCTTAATCCCTCGGATTTCAGCCAGTTCTTTTGTCAGCTCAACTTCCGATGGAGGCAACCGTTCAACAGAAGAGGCATACTGCACATCTTTTTCCTCGCTTTCTGCTGCCTGCTTCCACATATCGAGAAGCCGGCGTAGTTCCTCAACCGCTTTTGTGACCTCTCCCCCTTTCCGTTCCCGGCTCAATTTTTCCAGGAGCATCTCCAGCACCGGGATTGGCAGATCCGAAACAACAGGCTCAATCGAATAGGCTCTTTTCGCAGAGATTCGATGTAATTCTATAAGATGAGTCAACTGCCGGTCTGTTAGGCGAGGCAGGAGCATGGTAAGCACATCAATACCGCTCTCGGTGGCATGTTTCAACCCGCTGCCAAGCATCGCTATTCCGGTGGAAAAGACCCTTTCCACCAGCCGATCCGGCATCCTGGGAATGACATCGGTTGGGAATGAATACTCGAAATTGGTTGCTTCTTCCCACAGATCAAGACCACGTTCGATTCGATCTTCTGGAAGTTTGTCAACCAGGTCGATAATCTTATAAATTAATTCTTCCGAACGAGATTTGTCCGTAGCGCGTTCAAAATAATCCAGTTGCCGGTCAGCTTCTTCCTCAGACAACACATCCCCATCATCATCGATTTCCGCACCGCTCCAATCGAAGAAGCGGATTTTTAGCTGTACCACCTCGTCATCCAGCTGCCTGGCGTAAGACCGGGGCAGCAGCCGATAGAGGACTGCCAGGGTGTCGCGGCGCGTGGTTGGGTGTCCATTGGCAAGGTCGGCTAGAGATAAAGTCTGCGCCGGGCTGATCAAGCCTCGCTTCAGTGCCTCTCCCATGAATCTTGGCGGGATCGCCACCCAATGCCCCACCGCTCCGTGGCACAACCCCGCCAGAATCATAATCTCCAGGTTGGCCGGGTCTCTGGAAGCCCACTCAAAAATCCGCATGGCATCAGCCTGCAATCCCTGCGGCCAGCCCAGCCACTCCCAGGCATCCGCCCAGGCCCGGCACAACAGCCGCGCGCGCACTTCCAAGGGGGCTTCTATTGCCTCCAACGCCCGCCCGTAGCCAAACACCACACAAGCCGGAGCCTGGCGGGGAGCTAATCTTCCTTCCCTCAAATCCGCAAGGACCCGCCCGCCATAATCCAAAAACCGCATCTGCCACCCCGCCCATTGGTCGGACGATTCCAACTCGGTCATCCACACCGCTTGCAGTTCAGGGTCGCTCACCGTATAACCCAATTCCTCGCCATCGCCATAAATCCGCTCCCCTGCCTGCCTGGCAGCATCCAGCACTGTCACAGGCCCCGAGAACAGGTCTGGAGCCATCGCCAGCACATCTCCGATCAAGACCGGCTCTCCTACCGCCGCACACAAAGCCAGGAGATTGCGAGCTTCTTCAGTGAGTGCGTTGAACATTCCCTGCTCCTCTTGCCAACCAAAAACTACGCCGCCAGGCGGCTCAAATGGCGGATAATCTCATCTGCGCCCAGTTCGATTGTTTTGTCGGTCATATCGACAATCGTGAAGCGACCCTTCTTGAAAGCCGCCTCCGCGATTTGCACCTCTTCAAACACTGTTTTCGGGTCCACGTAGGCGGAGGCGCCCAGAACACCCAGTTGGCGCTGGCGCTGCGCACGGTGTTGCAGCAACTGCCCCGGTTCAATGGTCAGGCCAAACACTCGCTGCGGATCCAGAGTATACAGCATCTCAGGAACAGGAATTTGCGGTACGAATGGATAGTTGGCCACCTTCCAACCCAACACCGCCA
>JAEXTI010000532.1 GCA_023406965.1 Chloroflexota bacterium | reverse complement strand
AGCAGATTAGTGTGCTTCTGGAAGATATGCTGGATGGGGTGGATGGCGAAACAGTGGCTCGCCGTTTACTGGAGGCTTTGAGCCAACCCTTTGATATTGACGGGCATTCCATTTTGATCAATGCCAGTGTAGGCATTGCCTACCGCAGCGAGGATGCTTACCCGGTCGAGTCCGTGGTGCGAGAAGCGGAAATTGCCATGACGCAGGCTCGCCATTTGTCGAATTCAAAGATCATGGTGTTCAACGAGGGGCTGCGTGGAAAGCTGCTGGAGCGCATGGAGTTGGAAAACGATTTGAAAGGTTCTCTCGATTTGCAGCAATTGGTGCTGCATTACCAGCCTATTATCATCATGGAGAGTAATCAACTGATTGGCTTCGAGGCGCTGGTACGTTGGCAGCACCCGCAGCGCGGCTTGATTTGGCCGATGGAGTTTATCACCCTGTCTGAGGAAACCGGCTTGATCCTGCCCTTGGGGCACTGGGTACTGCGCGAGGCCTGCCGGCAGATGCGCGTGTGGCAGGACCTTTACCCCTGCCAGCCGCCGTTGGTGGTGAGCGTCAATATTAGCGCCCGGCAGATCCAGCAGCGAGATTTCTGCGCCCAGGTGGCTTCTGTCCTCAAAGACACCGGGCTTCCACCCTCCAGCCTGCGCCTGGAGATTACCGAAAGCGTGATGGTCGAGCACACCGGGGCAATGTCGAGCGTCCTTGATCAATTGCGCTGCCTGGGGGTGCAATTATATATCGATGATTTCGGCACGGGCTATTCTTCGCTGGGGTATCTGGACTCGCTGCCTGTCGATGCCATCAAGATCGACCGGCGCTTTGTGAACAACATCAAGGGGGCCGGTCGGTCGAGCCTGGGCGTGATCCAGGCTATCATCCAACTGGCGCACGAGTTGAACATTGAAGTGGTGGCAGAGGGAGTGGAGACATTGGAGCAGCACGCCGAACTCAAGCGCTTGCACTGCGAGTTTGCCCAGGGGTATTATGTGTCCCATCCGCTCGATACGGGAGGTGTGGAACGCTATATGACGGGCCAAAACCTGGCGGGGGCTACGGTGTAGTTGTCCAGACATCTTCCGAATCTGCCTTGCATCCACTTATTCAAAGTTGTATGATTGGGATGCACGTTGTCCGTTTGGGGGCCATTTATTGGTCACTTCCCCTGGCACAACTTGTAAACATCTAGCGGTTCCGGTCCAGTCGCCTGAGCAGTTACCCTCTGATCGCCGGAAAGATGGGTATGAAGGTGTGTTCGGACGATGGTATATCTTGCCCACCCAGGTTGCGCATACAATTGCTGGGTGGTTTTGGTGTTTGGGTGAACGGGGAGCGGATCAGCGATGAAGCTCTGCACTCGCGGCGAGTGAGGAATCTGATCAAGCTGCTGGCCCTGGCGCCGGGCCACCGCCTGCACCGCGACAAGATCATCGATACCCTGTGGCCCGATTCCGAACTGGATGCCGCGGGGAATAACTTCCACCAGACATTGCACGCCACGCGTAAAGTGCTTTGCCCGGATGGATTGCGCTGCCTGCTGTTGGATGAAGGCTGGCTGAGCCTGGATGGTATGGACGGGGATATGGAGCAGTTTGAAGCTGCGGCATCTATCCTGCGAAACGATCCCACGCCCGAAAACTATCTAGCGGCGCTTGACCTGTATACGGGCGAACTGCTGCCGGATGATCCGTACGAAGAGTGGATTGTCTCAAGGCGAGAGGCTGTCAAAGAGACCTATCAAAATCTGCTGATGGGATTGGCAGAGGCTTACGAGAAACGCCAGGAGTACCCGGCGGGGATTGCGGCACTGCGCAAGCTGTTGGAAACGGACCCGTGCAGCGAGGAGGCTCACGCCGGGTTGATGCGCTTGCTGGCGAAGAATGGACAGCGGCGGGCAGCGCTGCGCCAGTACGAGACCTTGAAGGAGCGCTTACGCCAGGAACTGGACGCCGAGCCCAGCCGGAGTACCCAGGAACTGTATCAAATGGTACACTCGGGGCGACTCTCTCCCAAGTTGGCAATCGCCATACCCAGGCACAACCTGCCTGCCGAGACCACCTCTTTCATTGGGCGAGAGCAAGAAATCGCCAGGCTCAAACAGACGATCCTTGCGGGCAGAACTCGCCTGGTGACGGTGATTGGAACTGGCGGGGTGGGCAAAACTCGCCTGGCTTTGCGCACGGCGGAAGAATTGCTGGAAGCGTTCAAGAACCGGGTGCGCTTTGTGGATCTGGCGCGCCTGACGGATCCCGATCTGGTGGCGGTGACAACACTCAAGGTGCTGGGATTGAAGGAGGTTCCCGGACAATCTCCCAGCGAAATATTGGTGGATTTCTTGCACGACAAGCGCTACCTGATCGTGCTGGATAACTGCGAGCACGTGATCCAGGCGGCCGCCGAACTTACCGAATCCCTACTGCGCGGCTGCCCGCGGGTGGTGATCCTGGCGACCAGCCGAGAGTTACTCAATATTAACGGCGAGATGATTTTCCGGTGCCCTTCCCTGAAGTTGCCCAAACAGCGTCAATCCGTCAACGAAAATTTTATCGCGGAACCTGCCGCTGAGTGTGAAGCGGTGCGTCTATTTTCAGAGCGAGCCGCCCAGGCTGACACCAAATTCTTGCTCAACGAACGCAGCCTGCCACCGGTATTGGAGGTGTGCCGGCGGTTGGACGGCATTCCCCTGGCCATCGAGATGGCGGCGGCGAGGCTGCGGGTGCTGCCGGTGGAGCAGATTGCCGGGCGGTTGGACCATGTTTTCCAGACGCTAAGAGGGGGCCTGCGCACGGAATTGCCTCGCCACCAGACTCTCAAGGCGGTGATCGACTGGTCCTATGATTTGCTTTCTGAAGCCGAGCAGGTGTTGCTGCGCAGGTTGGGGGTGTTCGTGGGCGGCTGGACGCTGGACGCAGCCGAGGCGATTTGCGTGGATGGAGAAAAACTCCAGAGTACCGACATTCTAGACCTGCTGGGGCAGTTGGTGGACAAATCGTTGGTGCTGTATGAGCAGGTTGGCGAACAAGACTCGCGCTTCCGCATGTTGGAGCCGGTGCGGCAGTACGCGCTAGAGCGACTGCTGGAACGCGAGGGCGAGACTGGTTTACGCCAGCGGCATCTGGAATACTTCTGCGCATTGGCGGAAGAGGCAGAACCACACTTGCATGCCTGGGGCATGGTGGAGTGGCTGGCCCGCTTGGAGCAGGAATTGGGCAACATCCGCTCGGCGTTGGCATGGTCACTGTCCGACTCACTAGAGCCCGGGGTGAGGATGGGTTCGGCGTTGTTGTGGTTCTGGACCATTCACGGCCACACCTCTGAAGCAGTTGACTGGCTGGATCGATTATTGGCGGTGGAAGAGAAAAAATATGCGACGATAGAGCGTACGAAGGAAGATTGGATTGCTCGTGCCAGGTTATTATTTGCAGCCGGTCGTTTGAGAATTAGTGAAATCTCGTTTGGTGGACCCAGGTACCCAACCATTCAAGCGGCCAAGCAAATATTCCTTAATTACCGCGAAGAACATGATCCGGAAATAACCGCATGTACGTACGGTGGCTCCGAAACCTGGGAAGAGGCCGTTGATCGGTTGGAGACCTGTTTACGTAAGGGCTATTTATTTTATGCCGGGGAGTACCTGAAAGATTTCATGCGGGAACATATGTTTAAAGGCGAACTGGATCAGGCCCAATCCTTTGGGGAGAAAAATCTGTCTATCCGCCGGCAGATCGGCGATGTGGATGGAGAGGGGTGGGCACTGTATAACTTAAGCGAATTGGCGGTGAGAAGAGGAAATTACCCTGATATTGTTAACTATGCTCACGCTGCCCAGGCCTGTTTTGAGTTGGTCGGAAATCGAGGTCAGGCGCTTTTTTCAGCGATCATTCCTGTGCGAGTGATGGTTTGCGAGGGGAATTATGTACAGGCCAGGCAATTTGCGTTAGAGATGAATACGGTTTCACGGGAGATGGGTGAGCTTCATGCGCAATACTTGGCGCACATCTGGTTAGCTCAGTCCTGTTGTTTCCTGGGGTTGTATGATGAAGCAGAAGCTTCTTATGAATGGATTGAGCAGAATATGGCCGATAGCAATTTCATCCCCTATCTCATCGCGCGAATCTGTTTATCGCGGGGGGATTGGGCTCGCGCTTTATCCTATTTGCGGACAGAAAAAATATACACCAATGCTTATCGGCTGTTTGCCATACGGATGTTAGGCGTGGTGAACGTGTTAGAGAAGCGCGAGCGGCGGGCGGCGGTGCTGTTTGGGGCGTTGGACCGCTGGGCGGGCTGGTTGAGTGTGGCGTCCTCGCCGGCGGAGCGTGAGGAATATGAGGGGGCTCTTGCTTCTGCGCGAGAAGCGCTGGGCGAGGAGGCGTTTCAGTTGGCCTGGGAGGAAGGTTGTGCCATGTCCCGCGAGGAGATGTACGCGTACGCCAAGGAGGAATGACAATATTCCGGTTGAGCGTATAATCAAAGCAGGAGAACCTAACCATGGCATTTGAACAATTTGACAGGCATGCTTATTTGAACCTGGAGACTTTCCGCAAAAACGGCGAGGGAGTGAGAACCCCTGTTTGGTTCCTGCAGGACGGCGAAATATTATATATTCGCACGGAGGACGGATCGGGAAAGGTGAAACGGATCCGGCGTAATGGCCAGGTAAAAATCGTTCCCAGCGATGGACGCGGTACGCCGTTAGGCGAGTGGGAGGGTGGTCAGGCGTTCCTGGTAGATGGGGCCGATGCGGTGCGGATCAACGGCCTGATGGCCAAAAAATACCGTTCCAAATGGATGTTCGATATTCTGGGTAAAATACGGCGAGCCAGGTATGTGGTGATCGCGGTTCGACCGGCAGTCTGATGCGGAGTCTCCCATGAGCGACATGACCGAAATCATCTACGACGAAGCCCTGGTACCTGCCTATGAACTGCCCGACCCGCTTGGGTGTCTGGACGGGACGCCGGTAAAGGATGCGCAGTCCTGGCGGGATGTGCGCCGCCCCGAGATTCTCGATCTCTTCGCCGGGCAGATGTTTGGGCGGGCACCGGGCTGGCTGGATTACCAGCGCAGCGAGGTGCTGGACGAGGACTCGCGGGCGCTGGGTGGGCTGGCCACGCGCAAGCAGGTTCGCCTGCATTTCACGCCCGCAGTGGACGGTCCGACCGTGGACGTGCTGATCTATTTGCCCAACGCCGCCAAGCGCCCCGCGCCGGTGTTCCTGGGGTTGAACTTCTCGGGCAACCATGCGGTCACGCACGACCCCGAGGTGCTGGTTTCGGAGGGGTGGTTCGAGAACTGGCCGGGGATAGAGAATCACCGGGCCACCGAGGCGGGGCGGGGAATGGCAGCTTCGCAGTGGCAGGTGGAGCGCGTTTTGAATCGCGGCTTTGGGCTGGTGACGGCCTGTTATGGCGACCTGGACCCCGACGTGGATGATTTTGGCAACGGAATCCACCCGTTGTTTTACCAGCCGGAGCAGTCTGCTCCGGCTGCGGACGAGTGGGGGGCGATTGGGGCCTGGGCCTGGGGCCTGTCACGAATCATGGATTATTTGGAAGGCGATCCGGACGTGGACGCGGCCCGGGTGGCGTTGATGGGCCATTCGCGGCTGGGCAAGACGGCTTTGTGGGCCGGGGCGCAGGATGAGCGCTTTGCGGCGGTCATTTCCAACGCTTCGGGTTGTGGCGGGGCGGCGCTTTCGCGGCGGCGCTTCGGCGAGACGGTGGCGGCGATCAATACACGCTTTCCGCACTGGTTCTGCAAGAATTTCCACGCCTATAACGGTCAGGAAGAGAAGATGCCTTACGACCAACACATGCTGTTGGCGTTGATCGCGCCGCGCCCGGTGTATGTGGCCAGCGCGGCGGAGGACCTGTGGGCCGATCCACGCGGGGAGTTCCTGGCGGCTTACCACGCCGGGCCGGTCTACCGCCTGTTGGGCGAGGAGGGGCTGCCTTCGGATGAGATGCCCGGCTTGCGCCAACCGCTGCGCAGCCGGGTGGGTTACCATATCCGCGAGGGCGGGCATGATGTGACGGCGTACGATTGGGATTGTTTCATGGACTTCGTGGACGAAGAAATTATCCGCGAATAAAGAAATTTATCCACGAATTTACACGAATGAAGAGAATTGAAGAGGAATTTGTCCGCGAATGACGCGAATGGGCGCAAATGAAGAAAAGGAATTTTTTAGTAATAAGATTTCGTCTTGCCAGGGTAAACGCAAATGGCACGGATGTAAAGAATAGTGCAGAAAACCCTCTGTAAGATATTGCTTTCTTTCCCATTTCTTCTTATTTTCTTCTCTGAAATTCGTGTGCATTCGTGTAATTCGTGATAGATCATCTTCATTCGCGGCCATTCGCGTCATTCGCGGATAAAAAGGATTGAACCTTGGACTCTCTGCAATACATTCTGTTCAATAAGCCCTACGGGGTGGTGACGGCGTTCACGGATGACGAGGGGCACGAGACGCTCAAGACCTTCATCGACGTGCCGGACGTGTACCCGGGGGGGCGGCTGGACCTGGACTCGGAGGGGCTGCTGCTGCTGACCAACGACGGCCCGCTGGCGCACATCCTGACCTCCCCGCACTTTAACCATCCCAAGACCTACTTCGTGCAGGTGGAAGGCGTGGTGAGCGAGGCGGCGCTGCAGCAACTGGAAACCGGCGTGGTCATTCGCGGCATCACCACCCGCCGCTGCGAGGCGCTGATTGTGCCCGAGCCCGAGCTGCCGCCGCGTAGCAAACCGGTGACGCCGCACGGGCCCACCACCTGGCTGCGGCTGGTGCTGCGCGAGGGCAAAAAACGCCAGATTCGCCACATGACCGCTGCGGTGGGTTTTCCAACCCTGCGATTGGTGCGTGTAGCGATTGGCCCCCTGGCCCTGGGCGAACTAAAACCGGGGGAGTGGCGCGCACTATCCCCGGTTGAAGTCGAGAAATTGAAGGAATGGCTCAAGCCTACGGCTGGGCGTAAAGCTGGAGGGTCTCCAGGTAATGCTCGGGGATCCCAATATCGAAGCGGCGCCCGTCGATCATCAAGCCCTGGAAACCGTCCATCTGGCGCAGGCGGTCGAGGGCGGAAGTGAGCTGGAATTCGCCCCGCTCGCGCAGGTTGTTGCGGATGTTGGTTTCGAGCAGATCGTAGATTTCGGGCTTAATGATGTACTGGCCGAAGACGGTCAGGTACTCGTCCTCGGGGATGTGCGGCACGTGCAGGCTGGTGCGGGCGTAATCGAGGGTGGGTTTTTCGGCGAACTCGGTGATGTTGAGGATGCGCTGCTCTTCCACCCACACACCGTTGACCACGCCAAAGCTGCTGATATCGGCTTCGGGAGTGCGTTTGAGTCCCACCACGCTGTTGCCGTACTGGTTATAGGCCTCCACCATCTGGCGGGCGCAGGAGGCGGCGGTGTTGGAGCGGTAGATGTGGTCGCCGAGCATGAGCAGGAAAGGCTCGTCGCCGATGCGCTCGCGGGTGGTGTAGACGGCGTGGCCGAAGCCTTCCTGGTTGTCCTGCACCAGGAACGACACGCGCTGGCCCATCTCGAGCAGTTTGCGCGAGTATTCTTTGAAGTGCGGCGGGAGCTTGTTGAAGTTCTCGATAGAGATCTGCGAATTGAAGAAGGAGCGGAAATCGTTGAGGTCGTCGCGCTGGACGATGATGATGATTTCCTCGATGCCCGCGTCTATGGCTTCTTCCACGATGAGCAGGATGGCCGGTTTGGCAATGCCGTCGCGGTCGATGACCGGGAAGAGTTCCTTCTTGGTGGCTTTGGAGGCGGGGAACAGGCGGGTGCCAAACCCGGCGGCGGGGATGACCGCCTTGCGCACTTTCTGGGTGGGCTTCAGAGTCAACCGGATGGCCGGCAGGCCCAGGTCTTGCTCGAGGATTTGCACGACCTGTTCCTGGTCTTCCTGCGATCGGCATAAGAACTGCGCGGTGCCGTCGCCCTGCGAGCCCACGCCCTTGCAACCGAAGATGTGCGGTTTGAGCGGTTCGTATTCCAGCACGCGGTGCAGGGCGGGCGCGGTCAACTCTTCGGGGCAGACCGGCGCGGCGAAGGTGTCGAACTGGTGCTGCGCTTCCTGCATGATTTCGCCCAGGCGAGGCGCGTCGGCTTTTTGTAAGGACTCGATGGCCCGGTGGATGATGTCTTTGTTGATCGGCCCGAGCAGCTTTTGGACGTTCTCTTCCTGCTCGTTGTTGGGGAAGGGGTAGCAGCGGTTGAGGCGGTTGAGGATTTCCATGGTGTCTTTCTGCGAGAGCAGATCGACCAGGACGAAGTGCATTT